>JAIXVK010000613.1 GCA_027483085.1 Comamonadaceae bacterium
CTGTCGTTGTGGGTGTTGTCGGTGAAGGGTTGGCCCGCGCCAAACACCTTGTCAAGCACCGCCGCTGCTGCGCTGGATTGCACCGAGTGGCCCGACGGGTATTCGGGAAACGGCGGCGTGTGCATCAAGCTGGGCACCCAGTTGCTGTCCAGCACCAGCTGCACATAGGTCACAGGCCGCAGCAGGTTCACGGTGTATTTGGTTTTCCACCCCGCAATGAAGGCATCTGCCATCGCAAGGTTGAGCTGCACATAGGTCTGCGCGGCCAGTGCCAGGTTGCCTTGGCGCTGCTGCAGCAGGTCGCCCGCAATGAAGGCCCAGTGGCCCGCGGGGGTAGGGGTTTTAAGCGGGTCGTCCGCCCAGTACAGCGCCACTTGGCGCTGCGCCTGGGTGGCCTGGTTGCTGATGCGGTAAACCTCTTCCGCCTCCTTGTAAAACGCCGAGCCCGGCACCTCGGAGTAGGCCGGAATCGCCGGCGCCGGGCAGGTGGTAGCGCTGGGCAGCGCAAACGGCCGCACATCGCCCCACCACGGCAACAGGGGCGGCGCAAATGCGGGGGGCGTGGCACTCCAGGTGCCTTCGCCGCTGGGCGGCACATAGTTGAGCTGGTGGCGGCGCAAGGGGCCCCAGGCCTCGTGCCCGCCATCGGTGCGCGCCCAGGTCATGATCGCCATGGCCATGAGCTTGCCGAAGGTCTCCGAGCGGTTGGTGATCTCTGGGGTCACGCGGGACGGGTCAAAGTCACGCGCCAGCTTGAGGGGCATGCTGCGCTCCAGCAGGTCGATCCGGGCTTTGTTTTCAGCACTCGCGTTGGGAAACATCATCCGCGTCATGGTGGCCAGCGCCGCATTGGCCACGGTAGGCCAGTGCAAGACCTCGTCCGGCTGGGCCCACGGCAGCGATTGCAGTTCGGTGAGCTGCCCCGCCAGGCTGCGGTGCTGCGGCATACCGGGCACCACCGACTCGTACAGGGTCAAGCCCAAATAGGCCAAAGCCCGCGACGCCACCGGCGGGCTGAAACCCGGGGTCTGCTGTGTCAGTTGCAAGGCAAGGCTGAACCATTCGGTAGCCACTTGTGCGCTGTAGCTCGCAGCCGGTTGCTGCACCGGTGCAGGCGATGTCACTTGTGCCTGGCCCTGTGCTGCCAGCGGTGCAGCGCCCCACGCGATACAGATGGCACTCACCCAGCGAATCCAGAGGGTTTTCATGGCTGTCCTGCCGGGCGCAAGCCCGCCTCGCTGAATTGGTAAAAGGCATTGGTGTCTGCGCTGGCCCACTCGCTCCATGCGCCGTGCGGCCATTGCACCCTCACCTGCACACGGGTGGCCTCGCCCACACCAAAATGCATCCACCCAAGGTGGCCGCTGGCATGGCCGCCGCCCACCGTTAATTCTTGCCGGATCACGCGGGCTGCATCGCCCTCGCCCCAGCGCAGCTCCACCCAGGCGCCTACCGCATCGCGGTTGCCTACAGCTTGGCGCAGGCGCAGCTGCAGCCAGTGGCCCGCGATGGCCGGGCTGCCTGCTGTGGCAGCAGGCAACTGGCGCCAGACCTGGGCCTTGTCCCAGCGGTTGACCACCAGCACATCGAGCAAGCCATCGCCATTCAAATCCACCACCATGCCACCGCGGCCCCGCTTGAAGCTGGCAAGACCCGCTTGGCTACCCACCTCAGTAAAGTTGCCATCGGCCTTTTGCAACAGCAGGTTGTTGGGGTCCAGGGTGGCAAAGTCGGGCATGGTGGAGACATTGCCTTTGACGATGAACAAGTCGGCCAAGCCATCGTTGTTCAGGTCGGCAAACTGGGCGTGCCACGCAGTGCTGGGGTGCACATCGCCGCCCACATAGGGGCGGTGGGCAGTGACGCCTCGCTTGTAAGCCATGTCGGTGTAGCGGGGCTGTTGCGCGCCGGCCTCCAGGGTTTGCAGCTTGTTGTCAGACATGCTGGTCAAAAACACCTCGGGGTAGCCATCACCCGTCAGGTCGTGGCTGGCGATGCCCATGCCCCAGATCTGCAGCGGCTTCCAGCCCTGGGCCGCGGTGTACAGCGCGGGCGCCTGGCCCAGCGGCAGTTGCCACAGCTGCTCTTCACCGCCTTTGTAGTACTCGCGGTCGTTGCTCACCCGCAGTGCGGCGGTGCCTGAGCGGTTCCAGTCCGAAAACAACATCGACAAGGCGCAGTGCCCCGGTTGCAGTGGCTGCGGCGCCCCATAGCCGCCTCCCTCGCGGGGGCGCAGCAACAGGCCCGGCGTGCAACTACCCCAGGGAAAGTCGGGTTTGCTGCGGTCGGTGTACGTGCCGAATGCCAGTGTGGGCCAGCGTTGCCCCGCCTCCCATGTAGCGCTGAACGCGGTGTGCCAGCCGTTGCCGGTGCGAATGCTCCAGGCCTCGTTGGCGCGCTCAAACTTGCACTGACCCAGCCCTTTGTAGACCTGCACCTCGCCCACGCGCAGCACCACCAGATCAGTTTGGCCATCGCCATCCACATCAAGGGGGTAGGCACCCACGGCATTGGTCAGCTCCAGGCCCGAGCGGTCTTCTTGCAGCTTGAGTGCACCGCCCCGCGCGCTGCGGTTGCGGTAAAACTTGGCTTTGTTGACCCCGGCGGTCACATACACCTCGGGCAGGCCATC
>JAIXVK010000237.1 GCA_027483085.1 Comamonadaceae bacterium
CTATTTCATGAGGGCTAGTGGGCCAAATGGCTTGCAATATCTTCCAGAACTGGTTTTGCGGGTGGCCGTAATACTCTTGCGCCTGCAGCGAGCGCACACCGGGAAAGCTGCCCAGTATCAGCACCTTGGTGGCGGGCGACACTAGGGGCGGCAGGCCGGTGAGGGTAGTGTTTGTCATCCGCGCTACCCGTTTGTTAGGTTTAGGCCCAATACGGTAAGTATTCGGCAAACTTGTTGCCGCTACTAGCGTCTTTGCGTTTGAGGCGCCCGGCAGCCACCGCTTCGCCAATCAGGTTGGTGATGGCGTTCCGCTGTTTGTCATGCAGCTTGAATCGCTCACGCAGAGTGGTGTTGGTCAGGGTTTGGCTGGACAGGTATTGCAGCACTGCGTGTTGGTAGCAGGCCTCAATACGCTCGGGAGTTTCCATATCGGCGAACTTGCGTGGCGCACTGAGCGTGACGCTGAAGGTGGTTTGTTCCGGCGTGATGCGCAAGGGCGGCATACCAAAGAGCTCAATGGCCTGCACCACTTTCTGAAAGCCCGTGCCCCGTTCCTCACAAATGCGGAAGCGGCGAAATGAGTAGGCAAGTTTTTCGTTGCGCGATTCTGGGGTGGCGCCAATCAGCCGGTCAGGGCGTTTACCAGGCAGTAAGGTGCCGGGGTTGGAAATGGAAATGCGGTCGCTGTAAACATCCACCATCGGGCCTGAGCCGCTGATATGAAAGTCCTGGTGGATCAGGGCATTGGCGATGAGTTCGCGCAGTGCAATCTCCGGATAGACACTTACCTCGGTACGCAGAGACTGTTTGATGACTTCCGAGTGCGGCAGCATTTTGCGCAAGTAGCCAATCAGCCCCTCAAAACCCACGGCGTAACCTCGCTGACCTTGCAGTTCTTCGATCGTGTCTACTTTGTTCGCACCCCGGTAGATCACCACGCGAATGGCTTTCCTGGCCAAGTTGGGAAAGTCTTTGAGCTGACGGGCTGCAGCTATAGCCCCGAAGTTGGTGATGTAGTGTCCCCGCCCCTCCATGGTGGTAAGGCCCTCTGCGACCAGCCAACGAGCAAGGTCATCATCATCGTCCGGGAGTGGTCGTTCCAGCAGGCGTGCGATGGCCTGGAGGTCCAGTAAATCAGCAACCTCATCAAGTTTAAGCAGGGTTGAAGCGCGCAAGTCTTCCCAGCGCATGGGCGAGCTGTTCATCATCAACGCGCCGATTTCCTGCCGCGATGCTTTCCGGGTAGTGCCTCCTGAGCGAATCCACGTTTCTTCTACCGACTTTCCGCGCCGCTGAGCGGGCTTGATGGAGGATTCGGGAATCTTGACCAGTAGAACCGCCGTGCCCGGCGTGTGGTCTACCACGGCATGGTCGAGTGCGATGGGCGGTTCAATGGCATCCCGACCTAGGTTGGCAAGTGTTCCGATGATTTGCTCAACGTCACTATCAGACACACCCACAGCAGTGCCATCGTCGTTGATGCCAAATACCAGCACGCCCCCGTTAGGCTGGTTGGCCATGGCCATCAGATGTTCTGCCAAGCGGTCTTTGTGGGTCGAGAGGCTGGCCTTCCAGTCCAGCTCGTTGAGCTCATGCGGCAGCGGAGATAGGCTTTCAGCCAATATTGCCAGCGCATCAGTGACCCAGTGTTTGCTTGCCATGTGACAGTAAGTTGTTGATTGGATTGGCTTTTATCAAAATTTCCGGATTCGGATGTGATAACCGGCTTGCTTTAGCCTAGCTAAGGCCTATCAAACTGAATGTGATAGCAAGTGTTTGATTTTTATAGGTTATTTGCCACTTTCCGGATTCGGATGTGATTCTAGGGTGACACCAGGGGCGCCAGGCCGGTCAGGGTGACTGCCGCCATGCGTGTGCCCTGCTTTACTTTTTGGCCAAAGTCTTGCGGGCCTGCTCGATGCCGCCCACGTTCTCGGCTTTGCTAAAGCCCAGGCCCTTGAGCGTGTCCAGCGCGATGCTGCTGCGTCGGCCACTCTGGCAGTACAGCAGCACGGTGTCGTCTTTGCCCACGCCGGCTTTGGCAATCTCGTGGGCGATGTTGCCGTGCTCGATGTTGATGGCGCCTTCCACATGCCCGGCGGCAAATTCTTGCGGGCTGCGCACATCAATGATGACGTCTTTGGCCTGGGCCGTGAGGGCTCCCAAGGACATGGTCAGGGCGAGGGTGATGTTGGCGACGAGTGTTTTCATATCAAGAGTGATGCCCTTCTGCTTCCGGCCACAGGCCGGGAAAATAAAACCGCAAAGCATGTTGCGGTACCCCGAACCTTAACCTGCCATACGCGCTGTCGGTGGTGAGCAGGCCCCGTTTCAGCAGTGCACTTACCTGTGCGGTGGCCAAGCGGTCGCCCAGGCCCAGCATGGCTTTGAATTCGGCCCGATCCAGAGCGCCTTGCGTGGCAAACAGGTAGTGCAGAGCAGTCAGCGCTTCGGTGCGCACCCCGCTGCGCACCACGTTGTGCTCGAAGCCCAAGCACGC
>JAIXVK010000558.1 GCA_027483085.1 Comamonadaceae bacterium
CCATCGCCCAGGCCGGTGATGGGAATGCCCAACTGCTCGAACAGGCGGTGCTCGCCGAAACGGGCGGTGGGCACTTTCATGAACTGGTAAACCTTGACCGCCTTGCCCCGGCCATGGGCACGCAGCGCCAGCCCGAAGGCGGCCGTGCTTTTGCCTTTGCCGGTGCCGGTGTGCACCAATATCAAACCACGCCGCTCGCCTTGCGGGCGGGGCGTGTCACGGTCTACGGGGGGGGCGATCAAATCCACAACAACAGTCCTTCAGTTCAGCAAATGCTCAGGCCGCGGTGTACACGCGCTGGTTGACCAGCAGGTTGCCTTGCAAGCGACGCAAGGCCTTGGCAGCCGCCAGGACACCCAGGTCTACCAAAGGCTCGACCAACACCACGGTCATGTAAGCCGCGCCAAAAGTGGCGATCTGGCTCATGTTCTCCATGCCCACGCCACGGCCGTAGATCGCCCAGAAAGCGACCCAAGCCACGATGCCACCTTGATAGGCAGCAGACAGCTTAAAGGCCTGACCGTACGTGAGGTCCACATAAGCCACGTTAGCGGGCACGATGCGGCGGGCCAAGGCTGAGGCTGCAAACAAAGGCACCAGCAAGGTGGTGACATTCATGCCGTACTGGGGCAAGTCTTGCTGTGCAAAAAACACGCTCTGGATCAACAAACCGCCCATCAGGCCGATGGCTGCAGGCGCCACGCCAAAGATCAACATCAGGGTGGTGCCCAGAATCAGGTGCACCTCGGACACGCCCACGGGGTGGTGCGGCGCCACTTCAAAAAAGCAAAACACCAAGCCCACGCACAACAAGGCACGGGCGATCAGGGCCAGGTGGCCTTCTTTTTTGATGGCATCGACCGCCAGTTTGGTGGCGTAGAGGGCCGCGGTGGTAGCGGTGGCGTAGCTCAGGAAAATTTTGGTGGTGTCTACCAGACCGGGTTCGATGTGCATGAGTTTGCTCCTTGGTAAAAAATGTTTCAGGGTGCCTTCAGTGTCAGCGGGAGACCGGCCGCCATGAGGGTGACGCGTTCGCAGGTGGCAGCCACCTGTTGGTTGAGCCGGCCCAGTGCATCCACAAAGGCGCGCACTTCGCGCCCCATGGGGATTACGCCCAGGCCGATCTCGTTGCCCACCAGCACCACAGGGCCAGGGGCCTGCGCGATTGCTATCAAAAAAGAAGCTATTCGCGCAGGCTCTACTTGGGCTTGAGGGCTATTGGGCTCAAAATCGACCGGCATCAGTTGGTTGGTGAGCCACAGGGTGAGGCAGTCCACCACCACGAGGGTGGCCGGGGTGCTGTGCTGCTCAATGGCCTCAGCCAACGCCAGCGGCTCTTCCACAGTCGTCATGCCGGGCACGCGCTCGGCCCGCTCCTGCTGGTGGCGCGCGATGCGCAGGCGCATCTCGTCATCCCACGGCTGGGCGGTGGCGATCATGACCGCGCGGTGCTCGGGCGACTGCTGCACCCACTGACGGGCCAGCAACTCGCCGCGGCGGGACTTGCCACTTTTCTGGCCACCCAGAATGAGCTCGCTGCGGGCGATGGTGAACTCGGTCATGCGGGTGCTCCACGGACAGGCAAGGTTTTGTCCATCCACTGCATGAAGATGCGGTGCATCTGCTGCACACCGTCGGTCAAAGCCGCGGGGCCGGGTTGCAGGATGTCGGCGGACTTGATTTCAAACAACTGCCCATCCCGCACCGCAGGCATATCGGCCCAACCTTCGCGAGCAGCCACCTTTTCAGGGCGGAATTTCTTGCCGCACCAGGAACACAGCACGATGTCGGGTGCGCGCTGCACGATGGTGGCGCCGTCAGCAATGATGCGCTGCTTGCCCATGGGCTCAAGAGCGAGCTCGGGAAAACAATCGTCGCCCCCCGCAATCGTCATCAGCTCTGACACCCAGCGGATGCAGCTGATATGGGGTTCGTCCCACTCTTCAAAAAACACCTTGGGCCTGCGCGCACCGGATGCGAGGCGTGCCGCAACCGCGGCTTGCATGGCCTTCAGGTCGGCTTGCATTTGGGCAATGCGCCGGGCGCCCTGCTCTGCTTCGCCCACCATGGCGGCAACCTGGTAAAGCATGGAAAAAATGTCGGACACGCTGCGCTGGTTGAAGATGGTGACCTGCACGCCGCGCTTGACCAGATCGGCCGCGATGTCGGCCTGCAAGTCCGAAAAGCCGAACACGCAGTCGGGCTGCAGCGCCATGATCTTGTCGGTCTTGGCGCTTAGGAAAGCACTGACTCGGGGCTTTTCGTCGCGCGCGCGCCGGGGGCGGACGGTGTAGCCCGAGATGCCGACGATGCGGTGCTCTTGGCCCAACAGGTAGAGCCACTCGGTGGTCTCTTCGGTCAGGCAGACGATGCGCTGCGGACCGGGGCTGAAATGCAAAAGGTCTTGCGTCATGCAGCCCCCTTTTGTGCAGAGGTGAACAGCTCCACCACCGCCTCAGGGCAGGATGGGAACCAGGCATGGAAATAACTGGCCCGCACAGAACCTTGCTGCCATACCGCCTCGCCCGCATCGGGCATGGGGTCGTGGTCGGGGCGCGCGGTGCGGGCTATGGGCGTCAGCGGGCTGGCACTGGTGGAATAGTGAAAGGTGTGGCCGCGTAGGGTGCCCGTTTGCAATTTCAGCTGCTGCGGGCCTAGAGCCGACAAGCGCTTGTGCATGGTGACTTCGCCGGGC
>JAIXVK010000480.1 GCA_027483085.1 Comamonadaceae bacterium
AAGCCCTGTGCGCTGTGCCACCGGCGATGCCACTTCACGGTGCTGCTCCCGAAGGTCCTGCGGGGGCCGCGTTGCGCACCTCAAAGGCTCGAAGGCCATCGGTGGTCACATACCGGCTGGGCCCTGCAGCGTCGCTGTTGCTGAGGCGAATGGTTTGCGGGCCTATGACAGGCTCGGGGCCCAAGACAACCGGTGTGTCGCTGCGGGCCTGCAGGGTGGTGGGGTCCCAGCGCTGGGGCCTGGTTTTGATGCCATCGGTGAACTCAAATCCGCCGGGCGTAGCCCGCCACTGCAAGCTGACTCCGGTGGCGCGGGATTCGGCCCGAGCCGCTTCGAGGAGTGCAACCAGGCGCTGGGCCTCACGGTCGAGCTGGGTCTGGGTGCTGTCCCGCAATGCGAATGCGACCGCGGCAGAGGCCATTCCGGTGATGGCCACCACAATCATCAACTCCAACAACGTAAAACCACGCGACCGGGTGCGTGGGCCTGCAAGACTGGATGCGAGGCTAGTTGTTGATGTCGGCATCTTTTCCATCGCCGCCGGCTTGGCCATCCGCGCCGAAGGACATCACATCGACCTCGCTCTTCAGACCGGGGTTGATATAGAGGTAAGCCCGGTTCCAGGGATCCATGGGCAGTTTGTCAATGTACGGGCGCCAGTTGGCCGGAATGACGCCAACAGTGGGCTTCGCGACCAGTGCCTGCAGGCCCTGCTCGGCAGAGGGAAAGCGCTGGTTGTCGAGTTTGTAGAGCTTGAGCGCCTGGGTGAGGTTGGCAATGTCGGTTTTGGCGGCTGTGACCCGGGCGTCATCGGCGCGGTCCAGCACGTTCGGAACAATCAAGGCTGCCAATACGCCAATGATGACCAGCACGACCATCAGCTCAATCAGGGTAAAGCCGCGTTGTGCTGCGCGGTACAAACGGATGTGTGGGCTCATGGGGGGCTTCTGGTCAGCAAAGTGGAAGGGGTGCCGGTGGGCGTCTCGGTCAATCATAATGCGGCTATGCCTTATCCCGCTTCTGTGTGGCCTCCTCGTATGGCGGCTTTGTTGTTGTCCACTTTGGCAGCATTGAGCGCTGTCTATTGGGGCCTGCATTGGCGCTTGCCTGCGCAACAGGCAATGGCTGGGGTGGCGGAGCCCGCAGAGCAGGCGTTGGACGTTGGTGCGGTTGCCCGTGGCTTGGGCGCTGCCCCCGAGGGGGCGGCCCAGCCCGCAGTGGTGGCAGCCCCTGCGGCAGAGGCCTCGCGGTTTGTGCTGCAAGGGGTGCTGGGTGGCGATCGTGCGGGGGCTGCCTTGATCGCGATTGACAACAAACCCGCCAAGCCGTTTGCACTCGGGGCTGAATTGGCCAGCGGCTGGCAACTGACCCGCGTGGCCGGGCGCACGGTGACGATCGGGCGCCAAGGGGCCGAGCTGGAGTTGAGCCTGCCCCCGCTAGCGCTGCCCGCTACTGCCAAAAAAGCGCCCTAGCCCTCATCCCGTATGCGCGGGCAGCTATCATTTTTGTAGAAACATCCGGTACACTGGGTTGTGGGTTTCTTCTACATACGGGTAGTTCAGGGTTTGTAAGAATTTTTCAAACGCCTTGTCGTCGGCCTCTGGCACCTGCAAACCGACCAGAATGCGTCCATAATCGGCACCCTGATTGCGGTAATGGAAGAGGCTGATGTTCCAGCCCGGGCGCATCAGGCTCAGGAACTTCATCAGTGCGCCCGGCCGCTCGGGGAACACAAAACGCAACAGCCGCTCGTCCTGCGCGAGGCTGGAGATGCCGCCCACCATGTGGCGGATGTGCTCTTTGGCCAGCTCGTCGTGGGTCAGATCCAGGGTCTTGAAGCCGTTTTTCTCAAAGTTCTTGGCCACCTTGGTGGATTCGCCCTTGCTTTGAGTGGTGAGGCCCACAAACACATGGGCCTTGGCCGCGTCGCTGATGCGGTAGTTGAACTCGGTCACATTGCGTGTGCCGCCGGGTAGCTCGCCAATCAGCTCACAAAAGCGCTTGAAGCTGCCGCGCTCTTCTGGAATGGTGACGGCGAACAAGGCTTCCCGCTCTTCACCCACTTCAGCCCGCTCGGCGACAAAGCGCAGGCGGTCGAAATTCATGTTGGCGCCGCACAATATGGCGGCATAGGTTTCACCTTTGGTTTTGTGGGTGGCGACATATTGTTTGATGGCCGCTACCGCCAGTGCGCCTGCCGGCTCCACGATGCTGCGGGTATCTACAAAAATGTCCTTGATGGCGGCGCACACGGCGTCGGTGTCCACGGTCACGTAGCCGTCGACCAGGTCGTGGGCGATGCGGAAGGTTTCTTCGCCCACCAGCTTTACGGCGGTGCCATCGGAGAACAGACCCACATCCGGCAGCGTCACACGCTCGTGCGCACCCACCGACTGGATCATGGCGTTGGAGTCATTCATCTGCACCCCAATGACCTTGACGCCGGGCGCCACCGCCTTGATGTAGTTCGCTACCCCTGAGATCAGGCCGCCACCGCCAATAGCCACAAACACCGCATCAATACCCGGGCCGGTTTTGCTGCCGGTTTTGTGGCCGGACTTGGCGGCCTTGTCGGCACCCAGGGTCTGCACCTGGCGCATGATTTCCATGGCCACGGTGCCTTGGCCGGCGATGACGTCCGGGTCGTCAAAGGGGTGCACAAAGGTGAGCCCCTCTTTCTTTTGGAGAGCCAGTGCGTGGTCGTAGGCATCGGAATAGCTTTCGCCGAACAGCACCACTTCGCCGCCGAAGCCGCGTACGGCATCGACCTTGAGTTGGGGCGTGGTGGTGGGCATCACGATGATGGCGCGCACGCCCATGCGGCTGGCCGACAAGGCCACACCCTGGGCGTGGTTGCCGGCGGAGGCGCAAATCACCCCCTTTGCAATCTGCTCGGCAGGCATTTGAGCCATCTTGTTGTAGGCACCACGCAGCTTGAAACTGCGCACGGGCTGCTGGTCTTCGCGCTTGAACAACACCGTGTTGTGCAGGCGCCGGCTGAGCGCGCGGGCGGGCTCCAGCGCTGTCTCTACCGCCACGTCGTACACACGGGCAGTGAGAATCTTCTTCAGGTAGTCGGCTGGGGTGAGCGGGGCTGGGGTTTTCAGGGCTGAGGACGGGGTCTTGGTGCTCACAGGGCTACACTCCGGTGGGTGAGATAGGCAGTCATGGCGCTCCGCGCGGAGCGATTCGTGGCATTGTAACGATGTACACAGCAGCCCCGCGCGGGGCTTAGACAGGAAACACACCATGGAATGCACCGTAAGTTGGACCGGCGGCCTCAATACCCGCTCAGGCATGGGCTTTGTGGCCGAGACCGGCAGCGGTCACACATTGATGATGGATGGCGCCCCCGATGCGGCCAAGCCTGAAAACGGCGGCCAGAACTTGGCGCCACGCCCCTTGGAAACGGTGCTGGCAGGCACCGGTGGTTGCACCGCCTATGACGTGGTACTCATCCTCAAACGCGGCCGCCACGATGTGCAGGGCTGCACCGTGAAGCTGACCGCCGAGCGCGCCGAAGTGGATCCCAAGGTGTTTACCAAGATCCACATGCAATTCACCGTGACCGGCAAGGGAATCCCTGCCAGCGCGGTGGAGCGCGCCATTGCCATGAGCCACGACAAGTACTGCTCAGCCAGCATCATGCTGGCCAAAACAGCAGAGATCACTACAGGGTTTGACCTTATAGAGGTCTGATGACTTCTGCTAAAAATCGCTAGATAATCGGATTTTCTCAATAGTCGTCTGACGACTTATCGCGAGGTCCGAGATATGTCCAGAAGTTTTTGCGTAGTTTCTATAGCGTCTGCGCTCATCGGCGTAGCGAGCCTGACGGCATGCAGTTCGGTCATGCCCACCGCGGCATCCGCTGTTCCGGCGCGGTCCCCGCAGCTACTTAAGACAGTCGCCCTGATCATGGGCGAACCTAACTTTTCTGTGGATGGCGCTTATCAAGAGCTGGAAGAGGGCTTGTATACCCAGCCGGAGTTGCGCAATGGCACGCTGGTGATGGCGCCCTTGGGCGACATCGTCCCGTATCTGGGTGGGCAATACCGCTACTCGGTGACTGAGGGACGGGTCCAGCTGACCCTTGGAGACAAAACTTTGCTGGCGTCCGTCGGGCAACGTAATGCCACCGTCAATGGGGCCCCTATAGTCCTCGAGGCTGCGGTGGAAGAGCGCAATGGAAGTGCTTGGATGCCCGTGAGCTCCGTGTGGGAAGCTATGGGCGCCTTCGTGAAGTGGGATAAAGCCCGCCAGCGGCTCACCGGTGCCTTTGTCCTGCCCGCGGGCGTCAAACTGGCTGATTTCGCGCGGGGTGGTCCGGTGACTGAAGAGACCCTGCTGTCCCAAAAGGTGGGGTTCTACGGATCTG
>JAIXVK010000457.1 GCA_027483085.1 Comamonadaceae bacterium
CTGATGGGGTTGGCGCCGGCTTCGGCAATGTGGTACCCGCTGATGGACACGCTATAGAAATTGCGCACGTTGTGGTGCACAAAATAGCTGGCAATGTCGCCCATTACCTTGAGTGAGAACTCGGTGCTGAAGATGCAGGTGTTCTGGCCCTGGTCCTCTTTCAGGATGTCGGCTTGCACCGTACCGCGCACATTGGCCAGCACCCATTCCTTGATTTTGGCGACTTCGGTATCTGTGGGTTCCCGGCCGTTGTCGGCTTTGAATTTGTCGATGTTCTGGTCGATGGCCGTGTTCATGAACATCGCCAGGATCGACGGCGCAGGGCCGTTGATGGTCATGGACACGCTGGTGCTCGGGCTGCACAAGTCAAACCCGCCGTACAGCACCTTCATGTCGTCCAGCGTGGCAATGCTCACACCGCTGTTGCCCACCTTGCCGTAGATGTCCGGACGCGGGTCAGGATCGTTGCCGTAGAGCGTGACCGAGTCGAAAGCGGTAGAGAGGCGCTTGGCCGCCATGCCGCTGGACAGCAGCTTGAAGCGGGTGTTGGTGCGGAAGGCATCGCCCTCGCCCGCGAACATACGGGTCGGGTCCTCGCCCTCGCGCTTGAAGGCAAAGGTGCCTGCGGTGTAGGGGTAGCTGCCGGGCACGTTGTCCAGCATCAGCCACTTCAGGATTTCGCCATGGTCCTCGTACTGCGGCAAAGCCACTTTGCGGATGGTGGTCCCGCTCAAGCTCTTGGTGGTGAGTGCAGTGCGGATTTCCTTGTCGCGGATCTTCACCACGTACTCGTCACCCGCATAGGCCTTTTGCATCTCGGGCCACTGGGCCAGCAGCTTGCGCTCTGCGGCGCCCATGCGCTCCACGCGCTGATCCGCCAGATCCGCCACGGCTTGCACCGCGCCGGTTTTGTCGGGGTCCGATTCGCGCAGCATGCGGCCGCTTTCACGCAGTTGCTGGATCTCGCGAGCCAGCCGGGCTTGTTCTTTGGCGCGTTTCTTGTAGCCCCGCACCGTGTCGCTGATCTCGGCCAGATACCGGGTGCGCGCTGCCGGCACTACTGGCGTCTGGTTGGAGCTGTGACGCACGCTCACCCGGGGCAAACAGCCGTCCTGGAGCGACACGCCCAAGGCTTGGAGGCGTGGCAGCACCGCTTGGTACAGGGCGGTCACGCCATCGTCGTTGAAGCGCGCAGCCATGGTACCGAACACCGGCATCTGCTCGGTGGGGGTGCCCCAGGCTTCTTTGTTCCGCTGCACCTGTTTGGCCACGTCGCGCAGCGCATCGCTGGCGCCCTTGCGGTCAAACTTGTTGATCGCCACAAACTCGGCAAAGTCCAGCATGTCGATTTTTTCGAGCTGGCTGGCGGCACCGAATTCGGGGGTCATGACATACAAGGGCACATCTACATGCGGCACGATGGCCGCATCGCCCTGGCCGATGCCGGAGGTTTCGACCACGATCACATCAAAGCCAGCCACTTTGCAGGCCGCAATCACATCCGGCAGCGCGGCGCTGATCTCGGAGCCGAAATCCCGCGTAGCCAGGCTGCGCATGAACACTCGGGAGCCTTGTTGCCACGGCGAGATGGCATTCATGCGAATACGGTCGCCCAAGAGCGCGCCCCCGCTCTTGCGGCGGCTCGGATCGATAGAGATCACCGCCACGCGCAAAGCGTCGTTCTGGTCCAGCCGCAGGCGGCGGATCAGCTCATCGGTCAGGCTGGACTTGCCGGCACCGCCGGTGCCGGTGATACCCACAACCGCTATCTTTTTAGTAGCTGCTTGCGCACGCATTTCCTGCGCCAGGGCCGGATTGAGCTTGGAAGCCTCGGCTGCCGTCAGCAGCTGGGACAGGGCGCGCCAACTGGCCTCTGTGTGGCCCTGAATCGCCGACAAACCAGTGGGTGCCAAGGCGGTGATGTCTTTGTCGCAGCGCATCACCATTTCGCCGATCATGCCGGCCAGCCCCATGCGTTGACCGTCTTCCGGGCTGTAAATTCGGGCCACGCCATACGCATGCAGCTCCCGAATTTCGGCCGGTACGATCACGCCTCCACCGCCACCAAACACCTGAATGTGCGAACCGCCACGCTCCCGCAGCAAGTCGACCATGTACTTGAAGTACTCGACATGTCCGCCCTGGTAGGAGCTGATGGCAATGCCTTGCACATCTTCCTGCAGGGCTGCTGTGACCACCTCATCGACACTGCGGTTGTGGCCCAGGTGGATCACCTCGGCACCCATGCCTTGCAGGATGCGGCGCATGATGTTGATGGCTGCGTCGTGCCCGTCAAACAGGCTGGCCGCGGTGACAAACCGCACTTTGTTAGTCGGGCGGTAATTGGCCAGGGCTTTGTAGTCAGCAGACAGATCGGTCATGGGTTACTCACAAAGGGTTGCCGCGTGCAGCGGCGTGATTGACGTTTACGTAAACGTCAACTGTAAACCAATCACCCGCACGGTGGCTTACGGTCTGCCCTAGGGTAAGTACTTAGCACTGAGCGCCATTGGCTCTCGTCTGCGGTGCCGAATCCGGTAGAGTGCGACTTATCAAGACACTGCTTGCGGCACCATGACATTTCTCGCGCTGGACATCGGCAACACACGCCTCAAATGGGCA
>JAIXVK010000314.1 GCA_027483085.1 Comamonadaceae bacterium
ACCCGGTTCTCAATGGCGGCGGCCAGTGCGATACTGGCCGCCATGCACACGCCTGAAGCACCCCACCGCGTTCGCCATTTCGGTCAAATTTTGTTGTGGCCCTTGCGGCTGATGCCGGTGCGGGGGGGCGAGGGCAGGCACGCCAAACCGTGGGAAATCTTGTCCGCCATGGGCGACGCCAGTCCGTGGCGCGAGGTGGTGGACGAATACACCGGCGACGCCTGCAACTTCCACGAGCGGCACTACAACGAGTTCGTGACCTTCTTGCCCTATGTGCAGCGCTTTTTATATGGCGAGGGCCATGCAAAAGGCGGCGGGCAGGTGCACGGCTCGCCCATGCGGGTGTTCCGCCGGCACGACGTCAGCGCCGTCCGGGTGGTTTTGCGGCCCGGGGCTGAGCCCATCACCCTGAGCGTGGTGCACGTCGACCTGTATTTCTTTTTGGACCTGGACCTGGTGCTACTCAATGTGGAGGTGGCGGGCGACAACCTGCCACTCACCCACGCGCAAGAGTTGCTTTACCGCTTCGGTCGCGGCTACCCCTCGGGTTGGGATACGCAGGGCCAGGCCCAGCACTGCCTGCAACAAGCCGAGTGGTTGGGTGCACAGGGCCAGGTGCTGGCGCAGTCTGACGCGGGCCAGCCCGATCTGTTTATGTCGCATGTAGCCCGCCACCGTGCACCCCGTATTGCTGCCCATTGGGATTGGCTGCTGCAGCCGCTGGTGAGCGACCACTCAGACCAGGTGGGCCCGTTGCGCTACCGGCAGATTGAGTACTACCGCATGCCCCTGCTGGGCTACTTGGCCGTAGACGACCCGCAGACGCTGAGTCGTAGCGATTTTGTGCGGCTCGGCTTGGTCACCGGTGCAGGCAGTGCCGATGGCGAAGCTGCGCTGCCGTTTGCCAACGACCACCTGCAGGACTTTGAGGAGCGCTATTGCTACGACCGGTTCTGGACCGCTGGTGGCGCCGCGCCCCACACCCGTTACCTCTGTACCGGCCACTCGCTGGTGGTGGTGGGCGATGCCAAGAGCCAGTTTTTCTCATGCCGGGACCGGGGTGTGTTGGCGCAGTTCCGGCACCAGCATTTCTTGCTGTTTTTGATTGCGCACTTTCAGAAAGCCGCGCTCTTGATGTTTTCAGACCGGCTGGCTGAGACGCTGCGCAACCTCAACATCAGCGACCCCGGCAGCGTGCGCGCCTTCAAGCGCAGCATCCGCAGCACCTTTGCCAGCTTTTTGCGCTTTACCCACCGCTATTGGTTTCACGAAATCTCGGAGCAGGCCCAGACTCGCGCACTGTTTGCCAAGTGTGCGCAGCACCTTGGGCTGGACCCGCTCTATGCCGAAGTTAAAGAGCGCATTGCCGACATGAACAACTACCTCGAGGCTGACAGCCTGCGCCGCCAGGCCAACACCGTGGTGCGCCTGACAGTGGTCACCATCCTGGGCCTGATAGGCACCATCACCACCGGCTTTTTAGGCATGAACCTGTTGGCCGAAGCGGACGCCCCTGTGTCCCGCAAGGTGCTGGTGTTTGCCGTGGTGTTTGTGGTGACCATCGCGCTTACGGTGTACACCATGGCCAAGTCAAAGCGCTTGTCTGATTTTCTGGATGTGCTGTCTGAAGAGCGGGTAGGGCCGTGGACCAAGCTGAAGGCCTTTGCCGCTATTTGGTCGCGAGACCGCGACAGGGATTGATCGGGTGCGGGAGAGTGATTTGCTATCAAAAGAGTAGCTGCTTACGCATATTTCACCCGCGCTAGAGGCCTATTTTGAACATGGTGTTCGTATTGGCCAGTGTTTAGGGTGCTTTAGATTCAAACTTGGAGCAATCGCACCCTGGGCGCGATGAAGAGTTTCAGATACCTGCAATAGTTATCTCCTAAGGTCTTTGCAAATCACCACCTCATGAAAGGCGGTGGTGACAGCGGATGCTTGGCGAACCATCCCCCGGCTGCTTTGATCAGCATCTTGTGAAAGCCTGCATTGGGGAACTGGCGTTTTACGTTTCCAAAGTAGCGTCTGGGCACTCCACCCAAGATCAGCCCGAGAGAAAAGTCGGCCAAGTCTGCCCGCCTGAAGACCTCCAGCAGTGGATACTTTTCGGCCAGGTCGCCCTTGATTGCGCGCACCTTGTGGTGCAGGTCTATGAGCAAGGTGATCTCCTCCTCCCATTCACTCAAATGATGGGCATGGAGGTACGCAACTGCTTCCCGGATCGAGGGCGGCAGGTAGTCGACGGTATGGTCAGACCAAATGCCGATGTCATGGTGACAGGCGGCGATGATGAGTTTCTCGCGATCTTCGTAAGTGCACGGCGCCAGCGCAAAGCAGCAGTGCAGCATGCGATACACGTGGTTTTTGTATCCGTCGAAATCAGGGCCTATGCGGGTTCGCCAGGGTTGGAGAATTTGCTCCACCAAAGGTAGTGCCGGGTAGACCGTAGTTTCATATGTCATGGAGCCCTCAACAAGTTTCTGTGTTGGCCGGAATTTTGTCGAGTGGAGCTACTTTTGCTAAGTGGCTCGTTTGACAATGATCAGTAAGATTGGGCCAATATGCCGAAACCTGAAACTTCTACCGATTCGATCGCAGTCGTTGCATTCGATCTGATCAGCCCCTTTCACTTGGCCACGCCGTGCGTGGTGTTCGGCGAAAGCCACCCGGGTTGCCCACCGATCGAGTTCAAAGTCTGTGCCGCTGAGTCAGGCAGGCTGCGCACGTCTGCAGGTTTTGATATCGACGTTCGCTATGGGCTGTCGGCACTGCAACATGCCGCGACCATCATCGTGCCCAGTTGGCGTGATGTCGCAGAAAGTCCCCCGAAATCACTGCTCAAAGCGTTGAATGTTGCGCACCAGCGCGGCGCGAGGATTGTGGGCCTTTGCTTGGGCGCGTTTGTCTTGGCTGAAGCGGGATTGCTGGACGGACGCAAGGCAACGACCCATTGGGCCTATGCCAAAGACTTTGGTGCGCGGTATCCCGCGGTTCAATTGGATGCCGATGTGCTCTATGTGGAAGACCGTGGAGTGGTCACCTCTGCCGGCACGGCAGCGGGGCTCGACTGTTGCCTGTACCTGCTGCGTCAAATGCATGGCTCACAAGTGGCCAATAGTGTGGCCAGGCGTTTGGTGGTTTCTCCGCACCGGCAGGGTGGGCAGGCTCAATTCATCGAGCAACCCATTCCCATTACTCCCGCAAACTCGCGTCTCTCAGACTTGTTTGACTGGATTCGCGAGAACCTTCACCTCGCTCACACCGTAGACGCTCTGGCTGAGCGCACGTTCATGAGCCGGCGAACCTTTACCCGGCAGTTCAAGCAGCTTACGGGCATGGGTGTTTTGTCTTGGTTGCTGTCTGAGCGGCTGGCCTATGCCCAGCGGCTTTTGGAATCCACCGGCGGATCCGTTGAGTTTGTCGCTGAGCGGGCCGGGTTCGGATCAGTAGAGTCACTGCGATTGCACTTCCGCCGTCAATTTGGAATTGCACCGACGGAATGGAGAAAGCAATTTCGATTCTCAGAAAGAAACTGAGGGAGTGCTTCACCCGGTTTATTCCGTCAAAAATGGCTGTTTATGCCAAACCAGATTAGCCTGAAAATTCCAACGTCACACTCTTGAGAGTCGAGCTCACACCATGTACATCCCCGATCACTTTGCCATCAAAAGCGCTGACGTCATGCACAAGATTATCCAGGCGCACCCTCTCGGTGTTCTGGTCACCATGACGCCTGAGGGGCTGGATGCGAACCATATTCCGTTTGAACTCCACGCCGAGCGCGGTGTGCTCACCGCCCATGTGGCGCGGGCCAATCCTGTCTGGCAGCAATG
>JAIXVK010000087.1 GCA_027483085.1 Comamonadaceae bacterium
GATTTTGGTGGCGCTGAGCACCAGCCACCATCACCCGCTTTGGCTGCTGCCATGGCCTATAGACCTGGCGTGGCGGGAGACTATGCGCCTGGTGGCACGCAATTTGAAGACTACAGCCCTGCAGGGGTTGCCCGTGTCGCAGGTGATTTGCGTCAGAAAACCCAGGAGCTCAAAAAGAAAGCGGAAACCAAGGGGGAGAAAGCCACGATTGAAATCGTCGCCCTCATGTTTCAGGCGATTCTGGCCGAAGAGCGCATCCCAACCGGCATACGCGTTTGGTTTGCGCGTCTGCAAATGCCTGTGTTGCGGGTCGCGTTGGAAGATGCGGATTTTTTCGGCACCGCTACGCATCCCGCCCGGATGTTGATAGACCGGATGGGTTCTTGTGTCATGGGTTTTGATGCCGTGGGCGTACATGGCAGCGCGATGGAAGCGGAGATCAAGCGGATCGTGCAGGTCATTGAGCAGTACCCCGAAACCGGCAAAAAGGTTTATCAGATCGTTTTTGACGAGTTCCAAAAATTCCTTGCGAAGTTTTTGACTGAGAAGGGCCCCGCCCAAAAGGTGGTGGGAGTCGCACAGCAGGTCGAGCAAAAAGAGACGCTTGCGATTCAATACACCATCGAAATGCGCAACATGTTGAAAGACATGCCTGTGCGGGACGAGATCCGTGAGTTTTTGTTCAAAGTCTGGTCAGAGGTTTTGGCTGTCGCGGCTGTTCGCAAGGGCCCACAGCATGCAGACACGCTGATTTTGAAAAAAACTGCGACGGATTTGGTGTGGGCTGCAAGTGCCAAGCCAGACCGGACCGACAGGGCTCGTGTCATCCAGGATTTGCCGAATCTTTTGCTGCGCTTGCGCTCCGGCATGACCTTGCTGGCCATGGCTCCGTCTGAGCAAGAGGCGAATGTGAAGCGAATCAGCGATACCCTCGCCGACGCGTTCATGTCGAAAACCCAGGCGATCCCGCAGGCCCAAATTGATGCGATGGCGCAGCGCCTTGGTCATCTTGAGGATTTTGTCTCCGAGGATGGCATGGGCGATTTGCCGCTGGATGCCGAAAGCATCGAGATGATGCTTGGCATCGATGCCTCAGCGATTGAGGTGGTGGTGAATGGTGGCTCCAAACCCACCGCTGCCATGCTGGCTTGGGCACATGAGCTCCAGATCGGTAGCTGGTACACCCTCGATCACAACCATCAGATCATCCAGGTTCAGTTCGCTTGGCGCAGCGACAAGAAGCACCTTAATTTGTTTGCGTCCACCGCCGGCAAGAGTTTCTTGATCCAAGGCGGACGATTGGCTGCTTATTTGCAGGCAGGTCTTTTGTTGCCCCAGGAAGAGGAGGCGCTGACGGTCCGGGCCACCCGTGATGCGTTAGCGAAACTGGAAGCCAATCCGGAGCGATTACTCGCCTGATTTTTCAGTATGTCGCTCAGTGAATCGTGCGTGTCTCGTGCGTTTCGCACAGCTCATCGAGTGCGAGGACGTCCGGCTCCTGGCCGAAGCTCCAAAACACCATCAGGATGATGATCTTCAATTCATCCA
Organism: Comamonadaceae bacterium; assembly: GCA_027483085.1. Classification (GTDB taxonomy): domain Bacteria; phylum Pseudomonadota; class Gammaproteobacteria; order Burkholderiales; family Burkholderiaceae_C; genus Allorhodoferax. The sequence goes on from JAIXVK010000087.1 coordinate 1,549, forward strand.
GTGAGACGGGGCCATCTTGCACTGCCATTGCGCGCTCCAACACGACTTCGCGGATATGGGCGGGCGTGATCCCCGCATGATCCAAAAAGTGAAGGTAGCCAATGCACTCGGGCTTCAAATGGTTCTGCTCCCGTGGCGAGTAGATCCGCATGCTGTCGGAAGTCGGTAAATGAAAGCCCGCGGCAGGCAAGACGGTGGGAATCGCGGCTACCGCCGGTTTCGCAAAACGAGCGGCGTTGTCAAGACCCGTTAGCCAATCCAATGCGTCAGCGATTTCCTCAGGGTCGAACCCCACACCGCTGAGTTTGCGTTGCAGATGCGCCGGTTCCGGGCAGCTGTCTTCCGCATAAAAGTTTTCGTACACAAAGGCGAGGACTTCAAACATGGAAGCCAATATATCGCACAAAAAACCGACTTCCCAAGGCGGCCAGAACTGCCCCCTATTTCCTCGGATTGAACCGTTAGAAGTGTTTTTCAGGCTCGTCCGAGCTGCTGGAACTTACCGCCCGGCAATCGGGCAATCCAGCCGGCGAGCTCGAGGCCCATCAGCAGAGCCTGCAAAGTGGGGGTGTCTATCCCGCTGCGTTGCTGCAGGCTATCGAGCGTGGTTGGCTCAAAGCCAAGGTCGTTAAGTAAACCTGTCTCCAGCGACGAAAGTCCATCCAAAGCAGTGTCGCTTTGCCCGCTATTGGAAGTCCCCGCGGATGAGGAAAAATCGTGGGCACCAGAGGTGACGGGGAGTTCATCCAGAATGTCTTGCGCAGACTCGACCAATTTGGCGCCTTGCTTGATCAGCGCATGGCAACCCCGTGCTTGCGTGGAATGGATAGAGCCGGGAATCGCGAACACGTCCTTGCCCTGCTCCACGGCCAAGCGGGCCGTGATCAGGGAGCCCGACTTCAAAGCGGCTTCCACAACCAAAGTGGCCTTGCATAGGCCCGAAATAATGCGGTTGCGCTTGGGGAAGTTGGCCGAGAGCGGTGCGGACCCCAGGGGATACTCACTGAGGAGA
>JAIXVK010000524.1 GCA_027483085.1 Comamonadaceae bacterium
CCAGCCACCGCAGACCACATGAGCACCTGGTCACCCAAAATCACACCCAGGGTTGCGGCCAGCCCACCCTTGATGCCACCCTTGCTGGTGGACGTGACCAGCGCGAGATTGCCCGGGCCAGGGATCGCCAGAAACACGATGATAGTGATGACAAAGGTGCCGTAATCGGTGACGCCGAGCATGGGTTTTCTTTCGGGGGGAAGGCGTCGAGTTTACGTTGGAAACTTCGTGACGGGCGTTGGGTTCAGCCAAGCGGCTGCGGGATGAGTGCCTGAGTGTTGTTTCACGTGAAACTTCGTGGACTCAGATTGCTTGCTGACGATGGTGCTGGGCTCGCGGTGCGGCAGAGGCATACCCCGCCGTTCGTGTCCCCCGCCCGCTGCGCGGGCTCCTCCTTGACCTCACTTTGGGGTACGCCACTGCCGCGCCGCTACGAAAAATAGGTAGGCATCTGAACGATTGAGAGAACCAAGTACCTCGGCAGGTTGGGTGGGGTTACGCGTTTTGCGCAGGTCAAGGAGGAGCCCGCGCAGCGGGCGGGGGACACGGAGCAAAACGCGTGACCCCACGCAACCTTCACACCAACCCGGAAAGCAAGGGCTTAAACCTCAGCCCTCTTCCGCATCCACACAATACACCGCTCCGCATCCAAGCCGGGCACTGCCAGTTGTTCCACGTGAAACACTTCCACCGAAGCGGACAGCGCAGCCATCTCATCCGCAGGGTGCTTGCCCTTCATGCCCATCCACACGCCCTGCTCTGCCAAGGCCTTTTCTGACCAAGTCGCAAAGTCGACCAGAGATGCAAAAGCGCGCGAGCTCACCACATCGTAGGGTTCGCTCAAGCTCTCTACCCGGGCATGAATGCCACGCAAGTTTGGCAGCTTCAGGGTCACCGCCACTTGCTGAATGAACGCTGCCTTTTTAGCGACCGTGTCCACACAGTGCACCGTGATGTGGGGGCAGCAAATCGCAATCACAATACCGGGCAAGCCAGCGCCGGAGCCCACATCCAGCAGGCGAGGCTTGTCGCCACAAACACCTGCGGCCTGCTGCACCGCCAACTGTTTTTGCAACGGCGCAATCGCAGCCAAGCTGTCAAACAGATGGTGCGTCAGCATCTCGGCCGGATCGCGCACCGCCGTCAGATTGTAGACCTTGGTCCACTTCTGGATCAAGCCCATGTACTCCAGCAGCGCCGCCGACTGCGCAGGCTGCAAGGTGAGGCCTAGCGCCGCACAAGCCCGGTCCAATTGCTCCGAATGCCCTACCCCGCTCATACCGCCTCCGCCTTTTCCACAAAGCCGCGGAAGTTGCCTTTCCGGAGGTGGATCATCAACAACGAAATCGTCGCTGGGGTGATGCCCGACAGCCGGGAAGCCTGCCCCAGCGTCTCCGGCTTGAACTTGCTCAGGCGCTGGCGTGCCTCAATGCTCAGGGCGGTAACCTGCATGTAGTCCAGGTCTTCCGGCAAGCGCAGGTTTTCGTAGTGGGCGGCGCGTTCGACTTCATTCTTCTGGCGATCGATGTAGCCGGAATACTTGGCCGCAATCTCCACCTGCTCCACCACAGCCGCCACAAATGCCACCTCGGCCAGATCTGTCGCGGGCAGGCCCGCTGTTTCACGTGAAACGTTGTCCAGCAAATCGCGATTGGCGTATTTGCCGTGGTCCAGTGACATCAAGCCGCCGTAACTCACATTCGGGCGGCGCAGCAAGTCGGCAAGGTTGTATTCGTGTTCAATCGATTTGCCCAACACCCGCTCGGATTCGTCGGCAGCAAGGTTACGAGGGTTGACCCAGATACTACGCAGGCGCTCTGTTTCACGTGAAACAGCATCCCGCTTGCGGCAGAAAGCGTCCCACCGGGCGTTGTCGACCAAGCCCAGCTCGCGACCCACTTCGGTCAAACGGGCATCGGCATTGTCTTCACGCAGCTGCAGGCGGAACTCGGCCCGGCTGGTGAACATGCGGTAAGGCTCGGTCACACCCTTGGTGATCAGGTCATCCACCAGCACACCCAGATAGGCCTGGTCACGGCCGGGCAACCAGCTGCTGCCGGAATAGCTGGCAGCACCAGCAGCACTCAGCGCCACATTGCCACCACCCATGGCGCGCACTTGCAGTGCCGCATTAATGCCTGCGAACATGCCTTGTGCCGCCGCCTCTTCATAGCCGGTGGTGCCGTTGATCTGGCCGGCAAAAAACAGGCCTCCGATCTGGCGTGTCTCGAAGCTGCTCTTGAGCGAGCGCGGGTCAAAGTAGTCGTACTCAATGGCGTAGCCGGGACGCAGGATGTGCGCGTTTTCCAGGCCGGCCATGCTGCGCACCAGGTCGTACTGGATATCAAACGGCAAGCTGGTGCTGATGCCGTTGGGGTAGTACTCGTGGGTGGTCAGGCCTTCGGGTTCCAGAAAGATCTGGTGGCTGTCTTTGTCGGCAAAGCGGTTGATCTTGTCTTCCACACTCGGGCAGTAGCGCGGGCCTACGCCCTCGATCTTGCCGGTGAACATGGGGCTGCGATCGAACCCGCTGCGGATGATGTCGTGGGTGCGCTCGTTGGTGTGGGTGATCCAGCACGGCACTTGCTGCGGGTGCATGGCGGTGTTGCCCATGAAGCTCACCACCGGCATCACATCGCTCATGCCACCGGCGACACCGTCACCAGGCTGCTCAATGCATTTGCTGAAGTCGATGCTGCGGCCGTCGATCCGCGGCGGGGTACCGGTCTTCAGGCGGCCTTGGGGCAGCTTCAATTCTTTGAGTCGGGCAGACAGCGACACGGCGGGCGGGTCCCCGGCCCGGCCGGCGGCGTAGTTGTTCAGGCCCACATGGATCTTGCCGTCCAGGAAGGTGCCGGCGGTCAGCACCACGGTCTTGCCGCGGAACTGGATACCCACCTGGGTCACCGCACCCACGACGCGGGCGCCGTCTCCGTCGCCCTCGACCATCAAATCGTCCACCGCTTGTTGGAACAGCCACAAGTTCGGCTGGTTCTCCAACATCCGTCGGATGGCGGCCTTGTAGAGCACGCGGTCCGCCTGCGCGCGGGTCGCGCGCACTGCAGGGCCCTTGCTGCTGTTGAGAATACGGAACTGGATACCCGACTCGTCGGTAGCCAGCGCCATCGCACCGCCCATGGCGTCCACCTCTTTGACGAGGTGCCCTTTGCCAATACCGCCAATGCTGGGGTTGCAGCTCATCTGGCCCAAGGTTTCGATGTTGTGAGAGAGCAGCAGGGTTTTGCTGCCCATGCGGGCAGCGGCGAGCGCAGCTTCGGTGCCGGCATGGCCGCCGCCGACAACGATGACGTCGAATTCTTGTGGGTACAACATGGCAAGGGGGCGCAAGGGCGGACCACGGTGCGGGTCCGGCCGGCGCAAAAAGAAAGGGAGTTGCCTATTTTAACGGCAGCTCCCCTTTTTGCCGAGTGCGGGGGCTTGCTGCCACCCCAACGGCCTGTTCAACCATCAAAACAAGTGCTAGCCCAAGCACTTATTGCGGGAGTAGCTCCTATTTTTATAGCAAGGCACTACCCCGGTTAAAACGGGTAATGACGCGGCGTGGTTTGCAGAGTGATCCAGCGCAGCTCGGTGAACTCGGCAACACCGGCTTTGCCCCCAAAACGCCCCATGCCGCTGCCTTTGACGCCGCCGAACGGCATCTGGGCTTCGTCGTGCACGGTCGGGCCGTTCACATGGCAAATGCCGGAGTCAATGCGGCGCGCCACGTTGAAGGCGCGCGCCATGTCACTGCCAAACACCGCCGCGCTCAAGCCGTATTCGTTGTCGTTGGCGCAGGCCACCGCCTCTTCCACACCGCGGACCCGCACCACCGCCTTGACCGGGCCGAAAGTCTCCTCGTGGTAGATGCGCATGGCCGGTGTCACATGGTCCAGCACGGTGGCCGCCATCAGGGTGTTGGTCGCCTTGCCGCCGCACAGCAGCTTGGCCCCTTTGGCCAGCGCATCGTCAATCAGCGCGTTGCAATGCTCGACCGTATTCATGCCAATCACCGAGCCCAGCACCACCGGGTCGGGCTTGCGCGGGTCCCCCACGGGCAGGGCGGCTGCCTTGGCGGCAAACTTCTGGGTAAACGCATCCGCAATCGCCTGGTCCACGATGATGCGCTCGGTGCTCATGCAGATCTGGCCGCTGTTGGCAAAGCAACCGAAGGCCGCGCCGTTGACCGCGTCTTCGATCACGGCGTCGTCCAGAATCACCATGGGCGCCTTGCCACCCAGTTCCAGCACCACCGGCTTGAGGTACTTGGCACAGGTCATCGCAATGATCTTGCCGACGCGGGTAGAGCCGGTGAAGTTCACACGGCGCACCGCCGGATGCGCCACGATGGCCTCCACCACCGTGCCGGCATCGGCCGGCGCGTTGGTGATGTAGTTCACCACGCCGGGCGGAAAGCCTGCATCGGCAAACGCTTCGGCAATCAGCTGATGGGTGCGCGGGCAGTTTTCGCTGCCCTTGAAGATCACGGTGTTGCCGCAGGCCAAGGGGGTGGCAATAGCGCGCACCCCCAGAATGATGGGGGCGTTCCAGGGTGAAATCCCCAGCACCACGCCTGCA
>JAIXVK010000256.1 GCA_027483085.1 Comamonadaceae bacterium
CCGGTTGGCACGCCATTGAGTTCCTGCTGTGGGGCCAGGACCAAAGCGACACCGGCCCGGGCAACCGCTCTTTTGAAGATTTTGTGGATGGCAAAACCGCCAACGCGGATCGCCGCCGCACCTACCTGAATGTGGTGACCGAGCTGCTGATAGATGACCTGGGCTTCCTCGTCAAAGCGTGGGCACCCGCCAGCAAAAACTACCGCGCGCGGTTTGAGCAAGGCGGCATCCAGTCGGTACGCAAAATGATCGTCGGTTTAGGCTCGCTGTCCCGCGGCGAGCTGGCAGGCGAGCGCCTGGAAGTCGCCATGAACACCCAGGACAAAGAAGACGAACACTCCTGCTTCTCTGACAACACCCACCGCGATGCTGCCACCAACGCGCAGGGCATCCAAAACGTCTGGCTCGGCAGCTACCAGCGCCTGGACGGCACTTCGCTGCAAGGCGCTTCGCTCAAAGACCTGGTGGCACTCAAAAACCCGGCCCTTGCAGACAAGGTGAGTCAACAAATCGCCCGAAGCGTGGCCTATGCCAACGCGATACAGGCCCCGTTTGACCGCGAGATTTTGGGCGCCAAAGACGCGCCGGGGCGCATCCGGGTGCAAAAGACGATCGATAGCCTGGTCCAGCAATCCAAAGACTTGACCGAAGCAGCCGCCGCTTTGGGCATCCACAAGCTGGCCCAAGCGCAATGAAGCTGCGCGCCCGTCAAAAACTGGGGCTGCTGATCGCGGCGGCGGGTGCGGTTGCCGCCTTGCTCTGGCCCGTATGGGGCCAGAGCAACAGTGACACCGCCGGCCGCAGCCAAGGCGAACTGACCGCGGACCAAGCGACTGCATTTGTCACCGGGCGCAATGCATTCTCGATGCCACTGCCCACCCTGGACGACGAGGAGCGGGCCCGGTTTGCCGTGGGTAATTCTTTCTTCCGCCGCAATTGGGTGGAAGCACCCGCCTCTACCACCGCCCGCGACGGCTTGGGCCCCCACTTTATTGCCCGCTCCTGCGGCGGCTGCCATGTGCAAGACGGCCGCGGCGCGCCACCCGAATTCCGCAAGGGCCTGAGCGAGCCGCCCGTTGCCTTGCTGATACGGCTCTCGATTCCGGGCACTGGCGCCCATGGCGGCGTGGTGCCCGACCCGGTCTATGGCGACCAGCTCAACAACGCCGCCATTCAAGGCGTACAAGCCGAGGGGCAAGTGCAGATTCGCTACCAGCCGGTACATGGCCGCTTTGCGGATGGCACCACCTACACACTGCGCAAGCCGCTTTACCGCCTGACCCAACTGGCCTATGGCCCCCTGGCACCCGGCGCCATGATCAGCCCCCGCATTGCGCCCCAAATGGCCGGGCTCGGGCTGATAGAGGCTATTGCCGAGAGCGACATCCTTGCCAACGCCAGCGCCCAGGCCGCTATGGCAGGCCCCATCAAGGGTGTGCCCAATCGGGTCTGGGACGACGTTGCCCGCACAGAGCGCATCGGCCGCTTCGGCTGGAAGGCCAACCAAGCCAGCCTGGCCAGCCAAACGGCTGGGGCGTTTTTGGGCGATATCGGCATTACCTCCACCACCCATCCTGAAGAAGCGTGCACCCCCACCCAAAAAGATTGTCTGGCTGCACCCCGGGGTGCACATGGCCAGGCACCGGAAATCGACGACCGCACCCTGGGCGACGTGGTGTTTTACCAAGCCACCCTCGCCCCGGCAGCGCGCCGCCATAGCAACCGGGCGGACGTGGTCCGGGGGGAATCGCTGTTTGTGCAAGCCCAATGCGCCACCTGCCACCGCCCCAGCTACACCACGGGTGCAACCCCCTTCCCCCGCTTGTCCAGCCCCAAGATCGAGGGCGTGAAAATCTGGCCATATACCGACCTCTTGCTGCACGACATGGGCCCCGCGCTGGCCGACGGCCGCCCGGACTATGCCGCCAATGGCCGGCAGTGGAAAACACCGCCGCTCTGGGGCGTGGGTCTGATTCACGATGTCAACGGCCACCGCCGGCTCCTCCATGACGGGCGGGCCAACGGCGTGCTCGAAGCCATACTCTGGCACGGTGGCGAGGCCCAAGCAGCGCAACAGCACGTGCTCAAGCTCAGTGCACGCGACCGCCAGGCGCTGGTCGCGTTTGTGGAATCTTTATGAAGCGCCGCACCCTTCTCAAAACATGGTCTTTGAGTGCTCTGGCGCTCATACAACCTGCGCATGCAGCTACAAAAACCATAGCATCCAGCTGCGCAGCGCCCGTCGAGGTTGCTACACCGTTTTACCGCGCGAGCGAACTTGTACTGGGTGGACTGCAAAGCCACTGGCTGCCGCGCGCCCAAGGATTCGCCCAAACCGCCAGCGCACTTCAACAGACCCTGCAAACCACGCCTGCCGATGTGCCCGCCCAGCGCGCGGCGTGGGTGCGCTGCATGTTGGCGTGGGAGCAACTGGCGGCGGTGCCTGCAGGGGCCCTGCTGGAGCGCCGCTCGGTGCGCACCTTGGATTTTTGGCCGACCCGCACGGCACAGGTACAAGGGCTGGCGCAATTCGCCAAGGATGCGAGCGCGGAGGCGTTAGGCGCCCGGGTGGGCGCTGCCGGGGTGGGCGCCAAAGGACTGCCCGCCCTGGAATGGCTGCTCTGGGCACAGGCGAGCCAGCCTGGGGCGCAGGCGCTCGCTGCGGCGATCAGCAACGAGGTGTCTGCAGAGGCCGGCACCCTGCTGCTGACCTACCAGACCGCGGCGCAGGTGCCTGACAGCGACTCGGTGGATGAAGCTCAAGCTTGGACCGACTACGGCGAATTTTTTACCCAATGCATGGGTAGCCTCGACCAATTGCGCCTGAAGAAAATGCGGGTCAACACACGGGGCAAAGACAGCGCCATTTGGGTGCGCGGCCTGAGTGGACAAACCGCCGCCGCATGGCAGGCGCAGTGGGAGAGCATCGCCCATTTTCTGGCGGGCGACTCTGCAGGTAACTGCGGAGCGACCAACGATGCAGTGGCCCGAAGCTTTACCGACTTGTTGCGCTCGCGCGGCCACCTTGCTCCCGCCACCCAACTAGCGCAGCAACTGGCAACGACCCGCCGTGCGGTGCACGCGGCCCGCCCGCAAACAGCGAGTAGCGTGTTGCGCGCACAGCACAGCATCGCGGCGCTGCACACCTTGGCCAGTGACATGGGGGCCCGACTCTTCGATTTCAGCCAAGGGTTTACAGATGCCGATGGCGATTGACC
>JAIXVK010000403.1 GCA_027483085.1 Comamonadaceae bacterium
TGGCAAAGACGGGGCGGGCAACACCAAAGGCGCGGACAACGACGACCCGACCCAGCTGTTTTTACGCAGATTCCAAGAGCAATTCGGTGCCAGCGGCGCGAGCATGCAGATTCCGGTGAATGCCAAAGGCTCGGGCTTTATCGTGAGCGCTGACGGGCTGGTTTTGACCAACGCCCATGTGATTGCCCACGCCAGCGAGGTCACCGTGAAGCTGACCGACCGGCGCGAATTCAAAGCCAAAGTCCTGGGCAGCGATGCCAAGACCGATGTGGCTGTGCTCAAAATTGAAGCGGCAGGCCTTCCGGTGGTTGCCATCGGCCAACCCGCCAACCTCAGCGTGGGCGAATGGGTGCTGGCGATTGGCTCGCCCTTCGGCCTGGACAACACGGTCACCACCGGTGTGGTGAGCGCCAAAGGCCGCACCTTGCCCGACGACTACACCGTACCCTTCATTCAGACCGATGCGGCCGTCAACCCCGGCAACTCGGGCGGTCCGCTGTTCAACGCCGCAGGCGAGGTGGTGGGCATCAACTCGCAGATCTACACCCGCAGCGGCGGCTACCAGGGCCTGAGCTTTGCCATCCCGATCGATCTGGCGCAATCGGTGGCGCGGCAGATTGTGGCCACGGGCCACGCCTCGCACGGGGTGCTGGGCGTCTCAGTACAAGAGGTCACCCAAGCGCTAGCCGATGCCTTCAAGCTGCCGCGCCCCATGGGCGCCCTGATCTCAGACGTCCGCCCGGACAGTGCCGCCGCCAAAGCCGGCCTGCAGTTCGGCGATGTGATCGTGGCGGTAGATGGCCACCCCATCCAATCCGGTAGCGACCTGCCGCTGTGGATTGCCATGGCGGTGCCCGGCCAGCAAGTAGTGGTGGATGCCCTGCGCGGAGGCCGCGCTGTGCAGGCCCGCGCCACGATGGACGACCCCGCCCAGCGCGCAGCCGCCCCCGCCAAAGGCCAGCCGCAAGTGCCCTTGATTCCCCAACTCGGCGTGGCTGTGCGCCCCTTGTTACAGGTAGAGCTGCGCGCGGCGGAAGAGCGTCACGGCCTGATGATTGAAGCCGTCCAACCCGATGCCGGCAAAGCTGGCCTCACCCCCGGCGACATCCTGCTCGCTATTAACGAAGTGCCGGTGACCTCGGTTGAGCAAGCCCGCGCTTTGCTGGCCCAGACCCAAGGTTTGGTCGCCCTGCTGGTGCAGCACGAGGGCGAGAAAAACTACCTCGCGGTGACGCTCAAGCCGGCGGGTTAGCCGCCCAGCCGGACAGCAAAGCGGCGCAGGCCGCCTCCGGGTCGCCTGCCTTCGTGATAGCCGAAATCACCGCGGCACTGGCTGCACCTGTGGCAGCCACGTCTGCCACATTGCCCGCATCAATGCCCGCAATGCCCACCACCGGCAAAGGCAACACATTTGCCCAGTAACGCAGGTTGTTCAAGCCTTGGGGGATCCAGGGCATGTCTTTGCTTTGCGTGGCAAAGATGGGGCCGCAGGCGATATAGCTGGGCCGCAGCGCCCACGCGCGGGCCACCTCCCAGTAGCTGTGGGTGCTCAGGCCGAGGCGCACTCCGGCGTCTCTCAGGGCCTGCAGGTCCACCTCCTCCAAATCTTCCTGACCCAAATGCACCCCATAAGCACCATGCTGCAGCGCGAGTTGCCAATGGTCGTTGATGAAGAGTTGGGTGCCGGGCGTAGCGCGGGCCACCTCCACTGAGGCCTGAATCTGCGCCGCAAGCGTGGGGTCGACAGGGTCTTTGATGCGGAGCTGCACGGTGCGGATGCCCGCTGCCACCACCCGCTCGACCCATGCGGCGCTGTCCACCACCGCGTACACCCCCAGCGCCGGATGGCTGAGCGCCGCAAAAGGCGGAGCTGCGTCATCCACCACCGGCGCGGTAGCACCGGGCAGTGTGAACGCAGGCAAGTTGGCGATGTCCTGCGCAAAGTCCGGCTGCGGGTTCACCGGGCCGGCGCCCTGCCCTGCCGGATACGCGTGGCGAAGCGCATGGGTGGTGGCCATTTTGGCGAGCACTACCGCATCGGCCACACAGTAGCCGCTGGCCAAGGCGGCCGCGGCGGTGGAGGCAAAGGTACAGCCGGTGCCGTGATGGTGGGTGGTGCTCACCCGAGGCAGGCTGAGCCATCCCGCGGCCTGCGGACTTTGCAACCAATCGCAGGCCACCCCATCTGCCTGCACCTCATCCCCGCCGGTAATAACCACAGAAAAGCAGTCTTGCACCACCGTTGCATCAGACGGCGCCCACTCCCGCGTGCCCATGCGCCAACGGGCTTGCAGGGATTGCGCCAGCGCAGACGCGGCCGCGGCCTGCAAGGGGTGGCTCGGCTCGCCGGCGTGGAGCAAGCGCAAGGCCTCGGCGCGATTGGGGGTGATCAAGGTGGCACGGGGCAATAGCTGGCGGCAATAGGCGTCGATCAAGGCGTCGTCGGCAAAGGTGGCGCCGGTGCTAGACCCCAGCACTGGGTCTACCACCAAGGCGACCGCATGCCCGTCGGCACGCAGCCGGTCTACCCACCGGCAGACCACGCGCAGGTTGTCCACGCTCCCGAGCAGACCGGTTTTGATGGCTTGCGGCAGCATGTCTTGGGCGAGTGCGGCCAGTTGCGCATCCAGCAGCTCGGCGCTGACCGGCTCCATCCGGGTGACCGCCACTGAGTTTTGTGCGGTGATGGCGGCCACCGCCGTGCAGCCGTGCACCCCGAAGGCCTGCAGGGCTTTCAGGTCCGCCTGCAGGCCGGCGCCGGCGCCGGAGTCGGAGCCGGCAATGCTCCAGACCACCGGACGTTGGCCGGCAGGTGCGCGGGCGAATTCAGTGCCAAAAGTGACTCTAGCCCTCATAGGCATTGCGCGAGTAGCTTCATTTTTCATAGCAATCTCACAACAGAATGGGGTGACCCGCGACCGGGGTAGACGCCACCGCCATGTCCTGGCGGGGCATGACGCCGGCCTCATAGGCCAAGCGGCCGGATTCAATGCCGAGCTTGAAGGCGCGGGCCATGCGCACCGGGTCTACGGCATGGGCCACCGCGCTGTTGAGTAGCACTGCGTCCAGCCCCAGCTCCATGGCCTGCACCGCGTCAGCCGGCGAACCGATGCCGGCGTCCACGATGAGGGGCACGCCGGGCAGGCGGGCACGCAGGGTGCGCAGCGCGCCGGGGTTGACCAGCCCCTGCCCCGAACCTATGGGTGCGCCCCAGGGCATGAGGATGTTGCAGCCGGCGTCCAGCAGGCGTTGGCAGCTCACCAGGTCGTCCATGCAGTAGGGAAACACTTCGAAGCCGTCTTTTACCAACTGGGTGGCGGCGGTCAGTAGCTCAAACGGGTCGGGCTGCAGGGTGTGGGCGTCGCCTACGACTTCGAGCTTGATCCACGTCGTGTCAAACAGCTCGCGCGCCATGTGGGACAGGGTGATGGCTTCGCGGGCGGTGTGGCAGCCCGCGGTGTTGGGGAGCAGGTGGGCGCCTGTGGCTTGGATGAGGGCGAAGAAGTCGCCGGCCTCGGCTCCGTGGGCGAGCTGGCGGCGTAGGCCCATGGTGACGACTTGGGCGCCGGAGGCTTGGATGGCGTCTTGCAGAACTTGGGGGGAGGGGTAGGCTGCGGTGCCTAGGAAGAAGCGGCTGGTCAATGCTTTTCCGCCTATGTGCCATTCGCTTACTTCTTCGAGGCGACTTGGCGGCAGTGTGCTCTGCTCCGTGTCCCCCGCCCGCTTTGCGGGCTCCTCCTTGACCTGCGCAGAACACACTGCCGCCAAGTCTCTAGGCGAGGCGGTACTTTGCTTAAGCGTTTCGTCATTCATGTGTGTAGTCATGGGTCAACCGCCTTCGATGGGTTGAAAGGTGAGGATGGTGTCGCCCTCTGCCAGCGGCTGCTGGGCGCGCCGGCTGCGAGGGACAAAGTTGCCGTTGACGGCAGTGGCCAGTGCGGCGGGCAGCACTCCGCGTGCATCGACCCAAGCTTGTAGGGTTCGGGCGCTTGTGGTTTCCGGGGTGCCGTTCACAGTGACGGTGAAGGTCATCGGCTCGATAGTCGTCAGGCTGTCTGTGAGGGTCATAGCTTGAGTTCTTGCAATGCCTGCTCCACCAGTGCCGGGGCGGTGAGCCAGCCGTGGCGGAAGAGGCCGTTGATTTCTGTTTTACCTGCGCTGTGGCGGATCGTCGGCAGGTTGTCGGGCAACGCGGGGCGCAGGTTGGTCTCGGTGTGCACAACGCGCGCTTCGGCGAGTGCAGGCATCACGCTGTGTGCTGCGCTCAACAGCTCCAGCGTGCTGCGCAGGGACACGGGCGAGCGGTCTTCGCTTTCGATCTCGCTCGCACCCACCACGATCACATCGCCGGGGCGGGGCACCATGTAGATCGAGTGGCGCGGGTGCAGCAGGCGCACCGGGCGGTGCAAAGGCACGCCCGGCGCGTGCAACCAGAACACCTCGCCACGCACGCCGCGCACTGGCAATGCGGGCTTGGCGCCCACGCCACGCACGTCGAATACGTGGTCGAAGCGATGTTGTGCTTCGACCGCATGGATCGCGCCTGCGTCCACCGCCGTGACTGTGCTGCCCCAGTGCCACTGCACACCTTGCGCTGTAGCTTGTGCGGCCAGCGCTTGCAGGGCCTGCACGGGGTGTATCTGCCCCTCACTGGGCAGCAACCAAGCCAGCGCTGGGCCTTGGATGCTGGGCTCTAAATCACGCAGTGCATCCATCGTTAAAGGCTGCGGTTGGTACGGCGCATCGGCCTTGACCTGCAGCAACCCGACTACGCGCTGGGCCGCGCCCGCATCGCTGCGGTGGGCCAGCAGCAGGCTGCCCTGCATGTGCAAGGCCACCGGCTCTGAGAGCGCCTGCACGATCTGCGGCCAGAGCTGGCAGGAGCGCACGCCCAGCGCAAACACCTCAGCGCCCGCGCGCTCCAGCTCGGCCACAGGGCTCAGCATGCCAGCCGCGGTCCAGCCTGCAGCCTGCGAGCCGGACTCCGTACGCGGGCCAGGGCCCAGCGCCGGGTCAAACACCTGCACGTCGTGGCCCGCGCGGCTGAGCGTGAA
>JAIXVK010000368.1 GCA_027483085.1 Comamonadaceae bacterium
ACCCGCACCACCGAGCAGGCGGCCGCCGCTTTGGGCGGGGTTACGCAAGTGCTGGCCCGGTCGGAAGCGCTGTTCGACGCCCACCACCAGAGCGAAGCCGCATGGGCCGCGCAGCAACAAAGCCGCATGGACGCGCTCGCCGCCCTGTGGCGGACCGAGTTGGCCGCACTGCGCACCGAAGAAGCCGCCCGCGGCGAGGCCGCCAGTGCCCGACTCAGTGAACTCACCACCCGCTTGCGCACTGAAATGACGCGCCTCGACGAGCGCGACACCCAGACCCTGCAAGAGCGCCATCAGCTCATGGAGCGACTCGGCGGGCTGCTGCAATCTGCAGAAGCCACCACCCAAGGGCAGCGCGCCGCAATCGACACCCTGGTCGCCACCGCCGGCAGCACACTGGCCCAGGTGCAAGCGCAGTTTGCCCAAACCCTGGCGCTGCAAGGCGACAAGGCCGAGCAGCTTGCCGCCCATGTGCAAGGTAGCGCCGTGGAGCTCACCAGTTTGAGCAGCAGCTTCCAACATGCGGTGGAACTGTTTGTGGGCAGCAACGACGCCCTGGTGCGCAGCCTGCAAGGCATTGAAGCCGCTGTGAGCCAATCGGTAGAGCGCAGCGACGAGCAACTGGCCTACTACGTGACCCAGGCCCGCGAGGTCATTGACCTGAGCCTGAGCGCGCAAAAATCCGTGGTCGAAGACCTGCGCAAACTGCGCAACCAGCCCGCAACCACCGCCCAAGGCCAGGCATGACCGGCGATACCGACATCGCTGACGAAGGCGGGCTGGAGACCGCACCGGTATGGGCCGTCTTTGGCGACCTGATGGCAGGGCTGCTCGGCGCGTTTGTGCTGATCCTGGTGGGCGTGCTGGTGGTGCAGATGGACCTGGTGGCCAACCTCGAGGCCGAAGTCAAAAAGCGCCAGCAAGAAGAGCAGCGCCGCATGGCCCTCGAAAAAGCATTGGCGATACCGCTGCAGTCCGGGCGGGTCACCCTCAACAATGGCCGCATCGGCATCAGCGGCAGTGTGCTGTTTGCCGTCAGCTCCGACCAGCTGCGCCCCGATGGGCGGCAGCTCCTCAAAAGCCTGGTGCCACCGCTGCAGGTGTACCTGGGTGAGCGCAATGAAATGCTGATGGTCAGCGGCTTTACTGACGACCAACCGGTCTCCGGCAGCAACCGGCGGTTTGCGGACAACCTCGAGCTCTCGGCCCAGCGCTCACTCACAGTTACCCGCGCACTGATCGAAGAGGGCATGCCCGCCTCCCGCGTGTTTGCAGCCGCCTTTGGTGCTGAGCAGCCGGTGGCCTCCAACCAATACGACAGTGGCCGGGCGCTCAACCGCCGGGTCGAAATGGCGCCCGTTCCCAAGGGAGCGCCCGCGCATGACTGAGGCGGCAGCCCCGGCAGATCAACTGCTGGCCACCTTGGACGCGTTGCGCTCTGCCGGCCGGCAGGCACTCGACCCGGTGCGCTTTCGCTACCTAGAGACACTGGCACAACGGCTGCCCACGCAATCAGGCGCAGTGCAACACCACCTGTGTGCCGCCTTGGGCAATGCGCTTACCGATTTTGAGCGCCGCTGCGCGATAGCCCCGGCCGCGCCTGGCCGCGTGCCCTTGCGGCGAGCGGGCCTGAACAGCTTGAAAGCGCTCAACACGCAACTTCGTATACCGCAAGCGGATGCGGCATCTGACGGGGCCATGCCACCCCCACACGGTGTGCCGGAAATGAAGAGCGTTCAGCAGTTCAAGCAAGCCTGGGGCCGCATCAAAGTGCAAGACCAAGTCGGACACGCCCTCACCCAAGGCCCTGCCAATGCCGGCCCACTCAACTCGCACCGGCTGGTGCTGCGCACCCTGGGCCTGATGCAAGACCTGTCGCCGGCCTATTTGCACCACTTCATGAGCCACCTGGACACGCTGCTGCAGCTGGATGCCTTGACGCTGCCGCAGGCGCCTAAAGCGCCAAAGCCGGCCAAAGCGACAAAAAGTACCAAGCCGGTGGCCCGGAAGACCGCTGTCAAGAAGTAGGGTGCAGTAGTATCCGCCGCACCCAATTCACCAGCGCAGATACACACCATGAACAGCTCCCCGATCCAACGCATCAACCCCGCCGCCCAATGGTCGGACGCAGTGGTGCACAACGGCACCACGTATTTTGTAGAAGTGCCTGAGAGCGGCACCGACATCACCAGTCAATCGCAGGCGGTGTTTGCCCAGGCAGAACGCACGCTAGCGCTGGCCGGCAGTAACAAAAGCCGCTTGCTGATTGCCACCATTTACCTCAAACACATGGCTGACCGCGCCGCCTTTAATGCCGCGTGGCAAGCCTGGTTGCCCGAAGGCTGCGCACCGGCCCGTGTGTGCGTCAGCGCCGAAATGGCAAGCCCGGACTACCTGCTGGAAATTGCCTTCACCGCCGCGGTGGCCTGAGCTTGTGACGGATCCAACTCGAGCCCCGTTCCAAACCTCCGCCGATAGCCTGGACCCGACCGACTGGAATTCGGTGCGGCAGATGGGCCACCGCATGCTCGACGACATGGTCGACATGCTGGCCGGCCTGCGCGAAGCACCCGTGTGGCAGCCCATGCC
>JAIXVK010000152.1 GCA_027483085.1 Comamonadaceae bacterium
CAAAATCGCGATTGCCAGTGCGAACCGGACGGTGCGCGATTGGAGGATTTGAAGCAGCTTGGACATTGGAGAACTCCTAGCTTCAGGTGGTTGAAAAGGCAATGGGCATGAAAAAAACCCGCCGAGATTGCTCAGGGCGGGTGTGGTGGTTCGGTGGCGGTTACGCGGGGAGTAAGACTTTCCAATCGCCCTTACTCAATCCCCGGTCATCGTTGTAAACATCGGTCATCGCTTGGTGCTTGTGACCCAGCAGCACCCGCGTATCAACGCCCTGCGCGCGGTACAGGCGCTCGCTCAGGGACCGGCACTCATGGAGCGAAGCGGGGATGCCATCAGCGCTAGGCAACACTGCTTTGCGGCACTCTTCAAACCGTGCCGAGAGAGACGCATCGGCCAGGCGCTGGCCATTGCTCTTGTGAAGCATGTACGGGCTGGAAACGCCGGCCGCCTTGCAGCGCTCGATAGCCTGTTCAAGAGTGCAGTCGATGACATCCAGCTTCAGTGTGAGCGGCAGCGCCAGCCGGGTTCCGGTCTTGGCCTGTTCGACGTGAAGGTGACCATCCCACACGTCATCGAACTTCATCTTCACCAAGTCGGATCGGCGCTGCGCGGTGACCAGTGCGAGCACCATCATGTTCGACACCCACGGCGGCATCTGCTCGTCGGCATGGGCCTTAATCGCTTGCCAGTGCTCCAAGGTCAAGCGTTTGCGCTGCACCCGCGCGACCGGGGCCTTGACGCTGATTGCGGGGTTCCTGTCGATCCAGCCGTAGTTGAGGCATTCATTGAAAAGGTCAGCGACTTCGTGAAGCACCCTTTTCGCGGTCTGCGGGTGAGTCTTGGCAATGTCCAGGATCATCGCGGACACTTCGTGCGGCCGCACAGCGCCCACAGTGCGCTCGCCCAAATAGTTCAAGACGTGGTTCAAAGCGCCGTGGCGGTTCGCCTTCGTCTTTTCGCCGATTGGTCGAGCGTCGATCAGCTTGCGGTAGATGGCGGCCCACTCCCCGACTGTCCGGTACTTAGGTGCAAACCGGCCCAGAACGTAGGAGAGGATCGTCATCTTGGTGCTGAGGGGATGGGGTTTGTAGTCCTGCATCAACTTATTAATCGGCCACTTATGTTTAAACTGAGAGAAAGACTGTCACGGACTAAATCGACACAACAGGAAGGAAATCATGGGAGAAGTAAATAAATATGGGTTATCTCGCTACATACCCGCTGGTGTTGCTTCGCAAGTAAGACGCGAATGTGGCTTTGGTTGCGTCGTTTGCGGAAAAAGCGTCGTAGATTACGAGCACATCGATCCGGAATTTGCTGACGCTCATAGCCATGAGCCAGGAAGAATTGCACTGCTTTGCGGCGGGTGTCATGACAATGTCACTAGGCGAATTTGGTCGAAAGAAAAGATAAGACAGGCCAGAGCCAATCCCTTCTGCAAAAAGAAAGGGTTTAGCTGGGGAGGCCTAGACACCGGCTTGGATGTGCCTGGCATTTCGTTCGGAAATAACTTCGCGACCAACATTGGGCCGATATTCCAAATTGATGACACCGTACTGTTTGGAACACTTCCTCCAGAAGAGCCTGGGGCGCCGTTCCGGCTAACGGCAAGGTTCTTTGACGAAGAGTCAAGACCCACCATGCAGATAGTCGACAACGAATGGAAGTTAAATGTCGGCGCAACTTGGGATTTCAAACATGTTGGACCTCGCATCAAGATACATGGTGCAAACAGCAAGGATCGCCTAGAGCTTCTAATTGCTGGTCAAGGGCACATCGTGATTGAACGTATGAACTTCACCTTCAACGGCGTAACACTAATGGCGGATCGTGAAAATTTCCTATTTCGCTCGGATACCTTAGGCATGAGAGTCTTCACGGATTGCAGCTTTCACCACCACCCTTTCGTTTTGCACACTACCTAGCACCCACCCAAGGTCCTGTTAGTAGCTATCAACCGTTGCCCCTGGGGCAACAGAAATCTTGTTACCCAGCGGGAGCGCGTTGCGGACATGCAGCTTGGCGGTGTCGTCAACAGCTATGGCAGGGAACCCACCACCAACAGGTCGCAACTCAACACGGTCAATCCAGACCTCAGCGGTGCTCCCTAGCCCCAGCTCGCAGGGGTCAAAGCTACCTCCCGCCATTCGGTCACCGAAGGATTTGCCGAATGCAGGGCCAACCAGCCAAGCCTTAGACGGGCCAACCGCATAAAACGTACGGCCGTATGAGCGCTCAAAGGAGCCGCCAACCACAATGAGCAGCACATCTTCGTGAATCGTTAGGACGTTGCAAGACTGAATCATCGAAGCCGCGCTTGGGTCAGGAATACCAGATCGTTCACCTGTGCAATTGATCAACATCACGTAAGTAGTAGCCCCGTTGAGCGTGCGATGGATGTTCCATCCGTCATCACCAGAGCTGCCGGTGTGACAATTTCGGGCGATCAGTAACCCGTGCAAGCCATCCACTTCTACCTGGCGAGACTGCACACCTTGATTCACGTTGCTTGCGTGGCGTGTACCGGCATAGCGCATGCGTACGTTGTCGAGCGCAAGGATGATTTGCTGCGCTGGCAATGTGCTATGCACAGAACGGAACGCTCCGGTGCTTCCGCCTTCCAGCAGCCAGCCGTCTCGGTCCGTCTCTGCCCGCAGCCACACCGACACAGGCGTGGCTGATGCTGTCCGGAAATTCCCAGTACCTGCTTGAAAAACTGCGGTGTTTGCAGTGACAGGAGCAATGCCATCCCACGGGTTGTAGTACAGGCTTGTTCCGACTACGCAATAAGAGCCAGGCGTAGCGTTACAGGTAGCCGCGTCGGCTACCCGGATAGCATCCTCGCCCTCGTCGCTGCCTTCTTTCAGCTTGCGAAGCATGATCAATCGGGCGATCTGGGTGGTATTGATGGCCGCAACGTAGGTATTGGTGAAAGTGGCATCTTTGCTGCCACCAAAGGCCGCGCTATAGCGGGTCGTAGAGCGAACAATACCGTTGGTTGCGGTAACGACCGTCATTACGGTAGGCTGAATTGAGGACCCAAAAAACCCCTCGCCAAGCTGATACTCCCTTGTTGAGCCACCCGTGATGATGATGTGAGCGGGAACACCGGCAGCGTTTGCGACTTGCTGCGCCTTAATGTAAGTGGCGTACTTGTTTCCGCTTGAGCCGTTACCTGTGGTGTCATTGCCGTTCGACTTATCCACGTAGATCGGCGCGGCAGACAGTGCCGCGGCAAAGTGCGTAGCCAACATTGCGTCAGCCGCCGGCACCGCCCCAACAGGTCGATCTTGTCCCGATGCGGAAATATAGACGGTTGCTGGATAGCGCACCGAGTCCCAACCCATGGCAGCCGGAGGGTCCCCAGCCAGCGCCAAGCCAGCGCAAAAAAGAACGTTGCCAGAGCCGTCAACAATTGACCTCCCCCCGGTGAGAGGATTGGTAACAACATCAAGTTTTGCCGGCCAGCTC
>JAIXVK010000361.1 GCA_027483085.1 Comamonadaceae bacterium
GAAAACTGGGCGGCTTGGGTTTCTTCCATGCCTGACGCTGAGCCGCAGTTTCAGCGGCCACCCACCCGCATGGAGTTCACCGATTCGACGCATTTGCTAGAGGCCGCCCGGCTAGGCTTGGGCGTAGCTTTGACCCGCCGCTCGATTGCCGACAATTTGCTGCAACGTGGCGAGCTGGTGCAGGCGTTTGCCCATGTCTGCCCGCATGCATCTCACTACTACGCGCTGCAGCCCTTGGCGGTGGAGGCCAGTGAGTCGGTTGCGCAATTCTTGGGCTGGTTGCAGGTAGAGTGCGCTCGCTTCGCTCACAGCCTCAAGGCCTGAGATTTATAAGAAATAGGCCACTAGCGCAGGTGAAATATGCGCAAGGCGCTACGAAATGAGTAGCGCCTAGCTTGTCTATCAGGGCTTGCCCAAAAGTTGTCGCAAGGCCGACAGAGTTTCCTCTGGCGCCTCGGTCATCTGGTGGTGGCCTACCGCGATCCGCACGGTCTCTGTGCGCACGCCTGCGGCCTTGGCTGCCTGCACCAGCGTCTGTGCGGCTTTGGGCGATGTCATTTGGTCCTGATCGCCCAGCACAAACAGCACCGGGCATTGCACCTGTGCCATGGCCGCTTCGCCACCTGCGTAGCTGTCGCAAGCCTTGAAGCCGCGGTGGAACACGTTCACTGCCGTATTACTGGCCAGCACCCGCCGGCCCAGTGCCATGCTGGCGCCATAGACCCAGGTGCCAGGGCCCAGTGCTGAGGGCGGTGCAGCCAGCGTGCTGCGCGAAAAGACGTTGATCATGGTGAGCGCCTTCATCGGCTCTTGCAGCGAAGTCTCCAGCAGGGCGGGGGATACTTTCATGGGGTACGCGGTGCCCACCAGCACCAGGTGGGTGGCGCGTGCGCCTAGTCGGCTGGCGGCCTCCAGCGCAATCAGCGAACCCCAGCTGTGGCCTACCAAAGCGACTTTCTCTATGCCTACCGCATCCAGCAGCGCCACGATAAAGGCTGCGGCTTGCTCCACGGTTTCCGGTGCCTCGCCAACGCTGCGGCAGTGACCGGGCAGGTCCACGGCCAGCACGTTATAGCCGTGGTGAGCAAGGTAGCGGCTTTGCAAAATCCATACACTGTGGTCATTGAGCACACCATGAATAAAAACCACCGTGGGCTTGGCCGCATCGAAAGGTTTACCGCCGGTGTAGCAGTAGGTGTTGGCGCCGTTGACTTGAATTTGCATCACGCACCTGCCTTTTCTGCGGCTTTGAGCGCGCGTTTGAGGTCGTCAATCAAGTCGTCCGGGTCTTCCAGCCCGATGGACAGGCGAATGGTGCCTTGGGTAATGCCGCCCGCAGCTAGTGCCTCATCGCCCATGCGGAAGTGGGTGGTGCTGGCGGGGTGGATGACCAGGCTGCGGCAGTCGCCCACATTGGCGAGGTGACTGAAGACCTTGAGGGTTTCAATAAACTTTTTGCCTTGCTCGCGGTGGCCTTTGAGGTCGAAGCTGAACACCGAGCCTGCACCTTTGGGCAGCAGCTTTTGGGCCAGTTGGTAGCTGGGGTGGCTTTCGAGCAGCGGGTGGCCCACGCGGCTCACAAAGGGCTGGCTGGCCAGGAACTGCACCACCTTTTCGGTGTTGCTGATGTGGCGGGCCATGCGCAGGCTCAGGGTCTCTATGCCTTGCAGAATGAGCCAAGCGCTGTGCGGGCTCATGCAAGCGCCGAAGTCGCGCAGGCCTTCGCGCCGGGCGCGCAGTAAGAAGGCACCTACGGTGCTTTCCTCGCTGAAGTTCATGTTGTGAAAGCCCTCGTAGGGCGCGGCCAGCTCTGCGAATTTGCCACTCGCTTCGAACGCGCGCGCCCAGTCAAAGCTGCCACCGTCCACCACCACACCGCCAATCACCGTGCCATGTCCGCTCAAGAACTTGGTGGCCGAGTGGTAGACCAGATCGGCCCCTTGGGTAAAGGGCTGCACCAACCAAGGTGAGGTAAGGGTGGAGTCCACCAGCAGCGGCACCCCGGCTTCATGCGCGATTTGCGAGATAGTGGGCGTGTCCAGCACATCCAAGCCGGGGTTGCCCACGGTTTCTCCGAAAAACAGGCGGGTGTTGGGTCGCACCGCAGCGCGCCAGGCATCCACATCGCCCGGCTTCACAAAGGTGGTTTCAATGCCGAAGCGGGACAAGGTGTAGTGCAGCAGGTTGTGCGAGCCACCATACAAGGCACTAGACGACACAATGTGCCCGCCCGCGCCCATCAGGGTGGCAATGGCTAAATGCAGAGCGGCCTGGCCGCTGGCGGTGGTGATGGCGCCTATGCCGCCTTCCAGCGCGGCGACCCGCTGCTCCAGCACCGCGTTGGTGGGGTTGCTGATGCGGCTGTACACATGGCCAGCGCGCTCCAGGTTGAAGAGGGATTGCGCATGCTCGCTGGACTCGAACACAAACGAGGTGCTCAGGTGGATGGGCACGGCGCGTGCGCCGGTGGTGGGGTCCGGTGCGGCACCTGCGTGAAGCGCGAGGGTGTCGAAGCCGGGGTCTGCGTAACCAGCCATAGGTGTCTCCAGTGATGAAACCTTGATGAAACCGCGATGAAACCCGCGCATTGTGGGCTATATTTGCTACTCGAATTCAACCCCAGTGTCACGAGGAAGTCCCCATGAAAGTCAGCGATATCCTGCGCGTAAAAGGCGGAACGCTTTACACGACCACGCCGGAGGACTCTCTGGCCGATGCGGCCCAGCTGA
>JAIXVK010000367.1 GCA_027483085.1 Comamonadaceae bacterium
GACCATGAACATGGTGGAGTTCTATTACCCCGAAGAAATTGCCGCCTTTGAGCGCGAATTCGTGGAAGCCCAGCAGGCCGCTTACATGGAGACCTGCATCGAAGACGACGAGATCGGCGAACGCATGGACGCAGGCCGCCGCGCCTTGTTTGAGCGCGGCGACAACGAAGTCGGCCCCTACCAAAGCCCTATGGAAGACGGCATGCAGCACTTCCACGAGTGGTACCGGGGCAAGCTCGGCAGCGCGGTCGACTGCTGAACATTTACTATCAAAAACATAGCTGCTCGCGCACATTCCATGGGCGCCAGCAGCTCTTTTTATTGCTAAACACCTATGCAAGCTCTCTGGATGGTTCTGGCTTCGTTCTGGTTCGCGCTGATGGCGGTGGGCATCAAATACGCCTCCAACAGCTTCGGCACCTTTGAGCTGGTGTTTTACCGGGGCCTGGTGAGTATTGTGTTCATGGGCATTGTGGTGCGAGCCAGCGGCTCCAGCCTGCGCACCCCGGTGCCCATGATGCATGTCTGGCGCAGCACCATCGGTGTGGTGTCTCTGGGAAGCTGGTTTTACGCCATCGCGCACTTGCCACTGGCCACTGCCATGACCCTGAACTACATGAGCGGGGTGTGGGTGGCTGCATTTGTGGTGGGCGGCGCCCTGCTCTACGGCAAAGAGCAACCGCAGGGTGCGCTTTTGGGCACGGTGCTGATGGGTTTTGTGGGTGTGGTCATGACCCTGCGCCCCACCATCGACCAGAACCAGCTGTTTGCCGGGCTGATCGGCCTGCTCTCCGGGCTGGGCGCTGCCTTGGCCTATATGCAAGTCACGGCGTTGGGCAAGGCCGGTGAGCCCGAAGAGCGCACCGTGTTTTACTTTTCCGTTGGTA
Source organism: Comamonadaceae bacterium (assembly GCA_027483085.1). Taxonomy (GTDB): domain Bacteria; phylum Pseudomonadota; class Gammaproteobacteria; order Burkholderiales; family Burkholderiaceae_C; genus Allorhodoferax. Next base: position 888 of record JAIXVK010000367.1, read on the forward strand.
GCGCATTGGTGGGTGCAGCCGGCATGATTTTTACCGGCATCACCCCTTGGAGTGAAGTCGCGTGGCAAGACGCCGCCTGGGTGGTGCCCATCGGCATTCTGGCGTCCATGGGGCAGTGGTGCATGACCCGCGCCTACCGCAAGGGCGCCACGCTGGTTGTGGCCAGCATGCAATATTCAGGCATTGTGTTTGGCGTGATTTTCAGCCTTGTGCTGTTTGGCGACCAGATTCCAACGCTCGGCTGGATAGGCATTGCGGTGATCGTTGCCAGCGGCGTGCTGGCGACCGTGCTGCGCACGCGCCTGCTGCCGCATACGCCGGCTGAGGAGCACTGAGGGGTTGCTTTTGGCGCGAGCTGTGAACGGTCGCTACGCGCTGGTTTAACGTTAAAGCTAAGGGGCCGAAGCCAGCTGACCAGGCGGATCCGCAAATATGCAGGCAGCGTAGCGCGGCCAGCTGGAGTAGGTCCACTCGAACGACCGGTTAGACAGCATTGCCACCCTCCGCACTTGACTTAGCATTGAACAATGCTTTCTTAGAAAAGTAGAGATCGTTGTACTCAGTAACGGCAGACTCAAGTGCAATATTTCCACTTTCAATTTGGGCAATGTAGAAATACCAAAAGTCAGATGTATTCGCCATCTTTTGGAATATCGATGGCTTGAGCGCAAAGAACGCATCTTGCACACGCGTTGTGGACTTTGGCAGAGCTTGCTGGGCATACGACCTGACATGGGACAAGACGGTACCTGCAAGCCGGACGCAGTCGGATCCTGTCTTCTGACTCACCTGCATTTGTGGTGTGGTGACAATCATGCGCTCGGCATATATGTCGGCGTACATAGACGCCTCCCGCCCAAACTTCAGCGCGACCATCAAGTTCACGAAGTTCATCACCTCGTCTTTAAGATTTGGCGTGGCTTGGAGCCATGGAGAAAAAGCCGAGGTAACTTTTTGGGAATGGTCCTCAAACTGAAGTTTCAACCTCTGAGTTACCGCAGGATCCTTTAGATTTTTCCCCAGACCCTCGAACGCCTGTACGGCCTTGCCCGCTTCCTCAATGGTTGAGGCCGAGAGGAAATATGCCCTCGCATATTTTTCGTGTGCCAGTAGCAGCGTTGCTTCCTCTAGCAATTCTTGAGCATTTACAAGTGCCGCATCACGGTACTCGCGAAGCAGATCTGGTGTCAGCGTGTAGTCACGGTCCTTGATGGGCATACCTTTGTTTCCTGCTGTCTAACGTTTGAACTAACCGGCCCGCAACACAGGACGCCGCAGGGCCAGAATGAAATGAGACACATAGAAGACATGCCATCGCGTGTCCGGTTGAGCGAATGGTTAGGCGAACCGCTTCGCACCGTTGGAGGGATTCGCGATGATTGCCTCAATGGCACCGAAAAGCGAACTGGGCAACTCAGCCATGCCAAGCGTCTGCGAGCGCAGCCATTCGCATAGCGCAGCATCGGTGATTTGAGGAAGCGCCTCGAAATAGGCCCCTTTTGCGGCAGTGCCGGGAGTCGCTGAGTTTTTGAATTTAAAACGTTCCTTCCAAAGGCCACCACCGGCCGGCTTGAACTTCTCGTTCGCTTCGTATTTGTAGCCGAACCAGTAGGTTCTCAGCTCACCCTCGCGACGAACCTCGACAACATAGATCGGTTTGCCAGCAGCAGCGTAATTCGCTTCCGGTTCTTTCGATGTGTAAGAGTAAGGCACCTGCTTGATGGCCTTGATGTTGGCCAGTAGCGGCCCCTGCTCTTCTACGATGTGCTTAACGACGAATGCACGCAACATCTCTCTCCTTGGGTCGCCTAACGTGTTGTGGACGCCAAACAGGTCTTATGAACTACTTTGCAACTCACAATGACCGCGTCCCAGCGTATTCTTTAAGTGCTTGATTTATATCCCATTCGCTAGGCCCTGCGTGCTGCAGTTGCCTATAAAAAATCGGCCTAGCCCTGCAAATCTGCTTATGAACAAAGTCGTTGTCTTATGAACAAATTCGCGGACGCGATACAAAAGCTTTGATTACATTTGGTTTTTGAAATCGGCCCTGTTATCTCTTGGGTTAAAAGGCCCTTAAACCCTGCAATCGTTGTTTAGGGTGACGCAAATAGATAATCGCCACACCATGCACTACACCACGCTGATCTCCGTCGCCCAACTCCAAGCACTGCAGGCGGGCGCCAAGCCTGCGGTCGTGTTTGACTGCAGCTGCGACCTTATGCAGCCTGCACAAGGCCCGGCTCAATATGCCGAGAGTCATATTGCGGGCGCGCTCTACGCCCACCTGGACAACAACTTGAGCGCCAAGGGCGACCCGGCGGTTACCGGCGCACAGTCGGGCGGGCGCCACCCGCTGCCTACGCCTGAAAAGTTTGCCCAATGGCTGGGTGGCGTAGGTCTGAAAAATACCGACCAGGTGGTGGTGTACGACCGCCAAGGCGCCAACTACTGCGGCCGCCTGTGGTGGATGCTCAAGTGGCTGGGCCACGCCAACGTAGCGGTACTAGACGGCGGTTTTCAGGCCTGGCAGGCCGCAGGCGGTGCAGTGGCCAGCGGCGAAGAGCCGGCGCGCGCACCAAGCACCTTTGCGGTCGCCGACGCGCTGGTCGCTTTGCGCAGCAGCGATCAGGTGCTGGCCAACCTAGGCAAGCCCACCCAACAGGTGCTGGATGCCCGCGGAGCGCCCCGCTTCCGCGGTGAAGTGGAGCCGATTGATCCGGTGGCCGGCCACATTCCGGGCGCCTTGAATCGGGTGTTCAGCAATAACCTCGGTGCAGATGGTTTCTTCAAGCCGGCAGCTGTGCTGCGCGCCGAGTTCGAGGCTCTGCTGGGCCAGCGCCAGCCGGAACATGTGGTGCACCATTGCGGTAGCGGTGTGAGTGCAGTGCCCAACATCCTCGCCATGGAAATTGCCGGC
>JAIXVK010000554.1 GCA_027483085.1 Comamonadaceae bacterium
GTGGCCCAGTGCCTCGAGTTCGCGCACCAATTCAACAAGCGTCGTGACCACGCCATTGACCTGCGGCAGCCACGCGTCGGTCACCAGTACCAGTTTCATGCGTGGGTTTCCTGCAAAGAAGCGGGCAGCAAGGCGGCTGCTGGTTGTGCAGGCTGGGTTCCCCAGTGCACCAGCTCCAGGTGGCCATCGAGGTGCTCGACCAGGGCGGTACGGCTCTCCACCCAGTCGCCATCGTTGCAATACAAGGTGCCGTCGATGGTGCGCATTTCGGCGCGGTGGATATGGCCGCACACTACCCCGTCGTGGCCGCGGTTGCGGGCCTCTTGGGCAACCGCTTTTTCAAAGTCGGTCACGTAGTTCAGCGCCATCTTGACCTTGTGTTTGAGGTAGGCCGAGAGCGACCAGTACGGCAGCCCTAGCCGGGCGCGGAAGTTGTTCAAGTGGCGGTTCATCCGCAGGGTGAATTCGTAGGCGTAGTCGCCGGTGTAGGCCAGCCATTTGGCGCGCTGGATCACGGCGTCAAAGTAGTCGCCGTGGGTGACCCACAGCCTGCGGCCATCGGCGGTGATGTGCACCGTGTCGTCGTGCACCTCAATGCCGCCGAACTGCTGCCCGACGAATGCACGGGCAAACTCGTCATGGTTGCCGGGGATAAACACCACACGGCAGCCTTTGCGGGCGCGGCGCAGTAGTTTTTGCACCACGTCGTTGTGGGCTTGCGGCCAGAACCAGCGGCGGCGCAGCTGCCAGCCGTCGATGATGTCGCCCACCAGGTACAGGTGGTCGCTGGGGTGGTGTTTCAAAAAGTCCAGCAGCGGCTTGGCCTGGCAACCCGCGGTGCCGAGATGGATGTCGGACACAAACACCGCGCGGTAACGGCGGTGACCCACATCGTCATCGGTGTCAGGGCCTTCGGCGCCTGTCACCAATCCGTGGATGTTGGCTCCCATGGCGTCGAAGGTGCTGCGCATCATGCCCCCAGAAAGTGCTTGCGGTAACGGGCCGGCAGGTCGGCAATGCGCATCAGCATTGGCAGATCGGCGGTGTTGAAATCCGGGTCCCAGGCGGGAGCGCCCAGCACCTTGGCCCCCAAGCGCAGGTAGCCCTTGATCAGTGCGGGTGGCTCTACATCGAGGGTGCTGTCGAGCTGGTCGATCGGCAGTGGCAGGCGCGGGCGCACATGGAAGCCAATCGGTGCCAGGTGCGTGGCCTGCACCTGGCGCCAGATGCTGGCCGCCACATCACCACTGACCACACCGTTGTGCAGCATGGGGATGCTGGCGCAGCCGATCATGGTGTCGAGCTGGTTGCGCACCATGAACTCAGCCAATGCGCCCCACAGCGCCATGATCACGCCGCCGTGGCGGTGGTCCGGGTGCACACAGCTGCGACCCAGCTCGACCATGCGCTCACGCAAGGAGCGCAGGCGGGTCAAATCGAACTCAGTGTCGCTATAAAAGCTGCCCACGCGCTTGGCCTGGGTCGGCGTGAGCACCCGGTAGGTGCCAATCACCTGGCCGGTGGCTTGGTCGCGCACCAGCAAATGCTCGCAATAGTTGTCAAACAAATCGACATCGTGGCCGGGCAATGGGGTGTTCAAGCGGGCGCCCATTTCACCGGCAAACACATCAAACCGCAGGCGTTGGGCCGCGCGCACTTCATCCTGGTGGCGCGCCCACTGCACTTCAATGCCGGAGGCCGGGCGCTCTTGCGGCGCAGCGCTTCGGATGACCAGCGGGGTGACAGGCGACATCACTGCCGCGATGGCAGGGGCCTGAATGGTGGGGGAAGCGAGGGTGGGTGTCGTCTGGGCGGCGGCGAGGTGCGTCATTGTTCTCCCCTTCTGTGAGTGCGGTTTCAATGAGCCTGAAGTGTGGAAAACCGCCGTGACCCGACCGTGGCAGTTGCATGAAGTTTTCGTGACATGCCACCCGCCACGGCTTTTAGTTCAATATTTCAAGTAATATTAAAATATGAACCAAGCCACCGAAACTACTGCCGACGAAGCCCTGACCCTGAAGGCCTTGACCGCCCTCGCCCAAGCCCAGCGCTTGCGCATCTTCAAGGCGCTGGTGGTAGCCGGGCAAGACGGCTTGACGCCCGGCGTGCTGGCTGAGCAACTCGGCTCCACACCCAGCGGCCTGTCCTTTCACCTCAAAGAACTGGCCCACTCCGGCCTGATTGACAGCGAACAGCGCGGCCGCAATCTGATCTACCGCGCCAACTTCGCCCGGATGAACGGCGTGTTGGCCTACCTGACCGAGCACTGCTGCCAAGGCGCTAGCTGCGAAGTGAGCACCACAGCCGGTGCTTGCACCACCTGCTAGCAGAATCGGCACCAAATCGGCCTCTAGCGCTCATAGATATTGCGCAAGTAGCTACAAAATTCATAGCAAAAACTTCACATCACTTTCCACCCACCAAGGACCTCACCATGTCTGCCAAACCCATCAATGTGCTCTTTTTGTGTACCCACAACTCGGCCCGCAGCATCTTGGCTGAGGCCACGCTCACCCACATCGGTGGCGGCCGCTTTCAAGGCTTCTCGGCTGGCAGCAGCCCGCGCGAGAACCAGCAACCCAACCCCATCGGCCTGCAAACCCTGCGCAATGCCGGTATCAGCACCGAGGGCCTGCGCAGCAAAAGCTGGGACGAATTCGCCCTGCCCGACGCACCGCACATGGACCTGATCATCACCGTGTGCGACAACGCCGCTGGCGAAGTCTGCCCCTTCTGGCCCGGCAAACCCGCCACCGCCCACTGGGGCTATGCCGACCCGTCTGCCGGCGATGGCAGCGACGAACAGAAGGCCGAAGCCTTCAAACACACCCTGCACGCCATTCGCCGCCGCTTGGACCTGCTGGTCAACCTGCCGGAAGAGAAGCTCGATGCCATGGTCCTGCAGCGCACGGCCAAGGAGTTGGCAACAGCATGAGCGAACCGACTCCACTGCCCAAGCAACTGCTTGCAGAGTTCACAGGCACCGCCGCCCTGCTCTGCGCCGTCATTGGCTCCGGCATCATGGCCCAGCGCATCAGCGGCGGGAACGACGGCGTGGCGCTTTTGGCCAACACCCTGGCCACCGTGTTCGCGCTCTACGTGCTGATTGAAAGCCTGGGCCCCATCAGCGGCGCGCACTTCAACCCGCTGGTTACCCTGGTGATGTGGTCAAAAGGGCAGCTAGCCCAGACGCACGCTGCGCAAGTAGCTCTGTTTTTTATAGCAGCTCAACTCTCCGGCGCAGTAGCAGGAGCGGCCCTTGCCAACGCCATGTTCGAGCTGCCCCTGCTGCATTTCAGCCAACACCTGCGCGGCGGCTGGGACGCTACCGGCCAATTCACCGGCTGGGGCCAGTGGGTGGCGGAAGCCGTGGCCACCGGCGGGCTGCTGTTCACCATCCTGCGCGCCCCCGAGGGCAAAGCTCCGGCGCTGGTGGCCTGCTACATTGGCGCCGCCTACTGGTTTACCGCCAGCACCTCGTTTGCGAACCCCGCAGCCGTCATGGGCCGCATGTTCAGCGACACCTTTGCCGGCATTGCACCGGCCAGCGCCATTGGCTTTGTGCTGGCGCAAGCCGTAGGCGCTGCGCTCGGCGTAGCCTTGGCCCACGCACTTTCCCCCCAAAAGACTTCTGTATGAGCATCA
>JAIXVK010000016.1 GCA_027483085.1 Comamonadaceae bacterium
AGGGTGGCTTCGCACCACTGCACACCTTGCTCTAGGGTGTGGGCTGCAACGACGAGGTGGTCTATCTGTGTTTTCATCGCCGCACGATACCACCCCGGCGCCGTCTCAAACTTCTAGCGGCTGACCCACTTCACCAAGAAGTTCAGCAGCTTGGTGCGGCCTGCTGTGTAAGGCGGGAAGAACATGCGGATGCTAGGCAGCCAGCCACCCTTGAGCACCGCGCGCTCGTGCGAGAAGGCCTTGAAGCCGTAAATGCCGTGCGAGCTGCCGATGCCGGAGTTATTGACCCCGCCGAAGGGCAGGTTGCCGTGGGCCACGTGCAGCACGCAATGGTTCACGCAGGCGCCGCCGGAGCTGGTGTTGGTGAGCACGGTGTCAATGTTGCTCTGGTTACTGCTCCAGATATACAGGGCCAGTGGCTTCTGGTCGGCATTGATAGAGGTGATGACCTGTTGCAGGTCGGTATAGGGAATGATGGGCAGCACCGGGCCGAAAATTTCCTCCTGCATCAGGGTGGAGTCCATGGGCACGTTGTCGACCAGGGTCGGTGCGATGTAGTTGCCGGCGGTGTCTACCTCACCGCCACTCAGCACCCGTGCGCCGCGCGAAGTGGCGTCTTTGAGCAGGCCTTCGATGCGCTGGGTGTGGCGCTGGTTGATGATGTGGGTGAAGTCCGCATTGCTGCGCTGGCTTTGGGCGCTGTCGCCATAGCGGGCCTTGATGACGGCCTGGCAAGCAGCCACAAATGCATCGCGCACCGAGGCGTGCACATACAGGTAGTCGGGCGCCACGCAGGTCTGGCCGGCGTTGACAAACTTGCCCCACATGATGGTTTCAGCTGCCTTTTGCAGGTCGGCAGTCTCGTCAACAATGGTGGGGGATTTGCCCCCCAGTTCCAGGGTGACGCTAGTGAGATGTTTGGCCGCAGCCGCCATCACCACCTTGCCCACGGCGGGTGAGCCGGTAAAGAAGATGTGGTCAAACGGCATGGCCAGCAGGGCCTGCGAGGTGGCCAGTGCCCCTTCAAACAAGGCCACTTCATGCGCAGGGAAGGCCTTTGCCACGATGCTGGCCAGCACTTGGGCCACGCGCGGCGCCATCTCCGACGGCTTGAGGATGGCGGTGTTGCCTGCCGCCAAGGCGGACACCAGCGGGCTAAGCATCAGGTACAGCGGGTAGTTCCAGGGCGCGATGATCAGGCAGCGGCCGCGGGGCTGGTACTGCACATGGGCGCTGTTGCCCATGGTGAGTTCGGTCGCGCGGATGCGGGTAGGGCGCATCCAGCCCTTGAGGCATTTGATGTTGTGGCGGATTTCGTCCAGGCTGGGCACGATTTCGGTGCCGTCCACTTCAAAGCGGGGTTTGTGAAAGTCGGCGGCGAAGGCTTCGTAAAGCGCCTCTTTGTGCGCCATCAGGCTGGTGCGTAACCGTTCCAAACGTTCAATGCGCTCAGCCGCGGTGGACTGGCGCCAGGCCAGCGCAGTGGCCCGCTGAGCCTCGAAAGTGGTTTGCATCAGTTGCGGGTTGGCATCTTGATTGGCTTGGCTCATACGGGGGCTCCTGGCAATAGAGGGGGGCGCGTGCGCTTATTGTGTGGCGCTGCGCTTTGGCAGCAGGCATTGTGGGGGCAAGTGCAGGGGCCTGCTGTCGCTGGGGTGCAGTTTTGAGCCGCTACTCCAAACCAGATGGGGGTTGACCCTAGGCCGCTTGGCGAAACGTCAGGTTGATGCGGCAAGCGCCCGTCAACGGGTGGTTGCCATGCGGCAAAGCGCGCACTCCGTGGTAGCGCAGCCTGGCTGGGCCACCCCACACCAGCACATCGCCATGGTGCAACAACACGGTTTGCACAGCCTCCCCCCGCTCCAGCCCGCCCAATTCGAACACGGCCGGAAGACCCAGCGACACCGACACGATGGGTGCCCCGTAATCCACCTCGTTTTTGTCCTGGTGCAGGGTCATGCGGGCACCCGGCGCATAGCGATTGATCAAACACGCATCTGCCTCAAAACCGGGGTAGCCGGCAAGCGCTGCCATGTGGTTTGCCAAGGTTTTGAAGGCTAGCGGCATGGCCGGCCAAGGAGCGCCAGTGAGCGGGTCAAAGCGCTGGTAACGATAGCCCGCTGCATCGCTCACCCATCCCCAAGGTCCGCAATTGCTCATGGCCACCGACATGCGAAGCCCGCCCGGCGTGCTGAGGTGCCGCCACGGGCTGATCTGGGTGATGCGTTGTACCTCCGCCCACAGCGAAGATGCCTCTGTAACGGCCATGCCGGCCAAGGCGTAAGCGCCGGGGCATAGCATGTGGGGCGGTGCAGGGGTGGGCGACGAGTCGCCAAAGAGATCGAGGTTCACAGTGAACCCAGCCAAGGCGCGCCGTTACGGCGACTTGGCGTTTCAGGGCTGCTGTTCGGTGTTGACCCGACGGGCGCCGTCAAAGCGCTTGGCCCAATAGCTGATACCCATGTCTTCCACCCGTACTTCGGCGCCTGGCTTGGGAGCGTGGATGAATTTGCCGTTGCCGACATAAATGCCGACGTGGCTGAAGGTGCGGCGCATAGTGTTGAAGAACACCAGATCGCCGGGTTGCAATTCGTGTTTGTCAATTTTTTGAGTGGCCGCAGCTTGCTCAGACGCTTGGCGTGGCAGCAGCAGTCCGGCAGTTTGCTGATAGATGGCGCGCACAAAGCCGCTGCAATCAAAACCGATGTCGGCCTCTGTGCCGCCGCGTTTGTAGGGCACACCCAGAAACGCCATCGAGTTCATCACCAGTTCGGTAGCGCGGTTACCGACTTTGTTGCCAACATTACCAATCCGGGACAGCAAGCCGCGCTCCGCCAACAAGCGGGACATGTCATCGCTGGGGGCAGGGGATTGTTGGGCGTGGGCGACGCTCAAAGTGAGCATCAGGGCACAGGCAAGGAAAAAACGCATCGGCGCACTCTAGTGGGGGAGGGCCAGTGTGTCAAGCG
>JAIXVK010000281.1 GCA_027483085.1 Comamonadaceae bacterium
AAACGGTCCCGGTTGTCCTCCAGCAATGGCAGAGTTTGAAAGTCCACGCGCAACGGATCTACCACCTTGCCACCACCGCGCGCATCGAGCACGGTGACATCCATCCAGCGTTTAACGCCCTCTTCGCTGACGACCTTGGATACCAGCACCCGTTGGATAGGCACCAGGTCAATCAGGGCTTTGGAGAGGGTGAGCTCCAGCAAATCGCGGTCGCGGTGGTCCGTGAGCTTGATGAGGTGTTCAATAAGTGAGGCCATGAAACCATAATAGCCCCAACGCCTTGCGGCGTCACCATGGGTTTACGCCCTTGCAGCCGCTTTGTAAGCCTCTGCCGCCGCTTTGGTATCCATGCGGTGTTCGGCCAGATCGGCCAAGGCCAACAAGGCCCGCCGCTTCAAACCGGCATCCTTGAGCAGCGGGATGGACTGCTTCAACAAAGCCTGCGCTTTGCCCCACAGCGACAAGCGAACACACATCACGCCGGCCAGATACTGCAGCAAGGGATCACCAGGCAGCGCCATTTGCGCCTGCTCGATGCGGGCAAGCCAAGCCGCGTCAGGTAAGGCCTCGCTGGCACCGAAACTGGTTTCCAAGATACCGGTCAGCCGCACCCGCTGATCGGTGGTCAGGCTATGACCTTGCGACTCCCACAGGGGCAACACCCAGAGACGCGCCACCGCAGGATCACCTTGCACGCCGAGCAAGCGTTGCGCAGCCTCCAGCGCCACATCCGGCTGCTGTCGCTCGGACAATTCCAAAGACGCCCACGCCTGCGACAGTTGCGCAGCATCGTGCGCGTTGCGCAGCATCTCAAGGGCTAGCCCACGCACGATGCCGGCTCCCGCCACTTCCGAGAATGCCCGGTGTTTGGTCAGCACTCGGGCTGCATCCAGCGCCACGCGGGTATTTCGGGCCTGGCGCGCTGCTTTAAAGCGCAAGCGCAGCGCAATGGTGCGCCGAGCCGTGCCAACGGGCAGTTGCTCCAGCCAACGCACAGCGCCGGAGGAATCGCGGTCTTCCAGAGCCCAGCGCGCTGCACGCAACTGAACCCCATCCCGCAAGTCACCAGCCTCTTTGCTGCTGGCCTCTGCCAGCGCGTTTTCAAAGTGCGCCTCACGGATGCTTCGGTCTTGCAGGGCATGGGCACTCTCGGCAGCCAGCAGGTGCGCCAATGTGCGCAAACGCGCTGCATCCGGCAAGGCGTCGCCACTCGCCAGCATGGCATCTTCAATCGCCACCACCACCTCCGCGGCTTTGCGGGCCCGCACAAACCGGCCCGCCACCAAATGGGAAATGGTGTCGAGCAGACCGGAGTAAATGCTCCGCTCTTTGTAGGAGAGCCGCCAGCGACGGGCCTGCTGAGGAATGCTGAACAAACCCGACAAGGCACGCAAGGCCAGATGCAAGGTCACAAAAAGCAGTGCCAAGCCGAGCAACACAAGGTTCAGCGACAAGTCGATACGGTGGGGCGGCCAGAACAAGGTGACCGTGCCATGGTTATTTCCTGCGAAAAGTGCAGACACCACAGCCACGCAAAATAGGGCGATCAACCAAAGCGCAAACCGCATGATCAGCGCCCCGCCGCTGCCGTAGCCAAGGCGGCCAAGGTGTCGTCCACCCGTGGCACCTCGAGGGTGCGCATTTGGGACTGCAGCACCTGCAAGGCTGCCTGAGCCGCCTGTGTTTTGCGGGACGAGCCATCAAAAAAGCGGGTCAACGAGCCAGAGGCTGCGGTCAAATCGGCACGGGCAGCTTCAGTTTGGCGGGCCAGCAAACCCAAGCGCGCGTTCAGCACCTTCAGCTTGAAGTTTTCGCGCACGAAGAACGCTTGCTCCGGGGACAACAAGGCGGCATCAGGGCTATCGATCTTGCTCACCCGCACCAGGCCCCGCACTTCGTCACGGATCACGACACCGACACGCCCCCACCACCCCGGCAAAGATTCTTGGGCCTGCCGTTCCAAAACCGGCGGGGTTTTGGTTGAGGGCAGCGCATTGCTGACCGGAATCTCGTCCGCCAAAGACACCAACTCGTCCAGCTTGAGCAGCATGGCCGGGGTGTCTGAGAGCGCAGTGTTTTTGATACGTGCGATGTCTTTGGCAATAGCGCGTTGGATCGGTGCCAGGCGGGGCTGCGCGGCGCGGTTGACCCGCTGTTCCGCGGACTTCAGCGCCGTCAACAAAGGCTCGACACTCCCGGTGAGCTGCGCTTGTTGCTGAGCCAGGCGCAAGCCCGACTCCATGTCGACCACCAGGTTTTCGTCGCGTGAGCGCGAGAGACTTTGGATCAGCTCTTCAAGTTGTGTGCGCTGCAGTGTCACCTCGCTCAAGCGCGCATCCAGCACGGCAATTTTGGCGGCGGTTTCAATCGCGAGCTCTTGCGCCTGCTTGGCGGTGCTCCGCGCTTCGCCGGCTTGCGCGCCGGAGTCCGCCGTCTGGCGGGCCAACTGCTCCTGAACATGGCCCAGCTTCTGCCACAGCATCCCGCTGCCGATTGCGCCGGCAGCTGCCACCAAGGCGACAACCCCCAACCAACGGTGGGGCTCCGCCAGCTTAGCGATCGAAGTCACTCCAACCGCAGGTGCGGCATCCTTGGCAATAGGCTCGGGGGCTTCAGAGTTCATTGCAGGGATTCTATCGAGGCCAACAGTGCGCCCAGCACAGGTTTCGCCTGCAAAACCTGCCCAAAGCCCGCTTCCAATGCGGCAGTTTCAATGCGGGCATGGGTCACCACAGCTTTGGCCCGGCTCCAGTCTCCGTCCGGGCAGCAGGCCTGCAAATTGCGCACTGCTTCCGAGCTGCTAAACACCCACACTGTGCCGTCTGCGGCGGCGCGCTTGGCAATCGCCAGTGCATCCGCATCCCACACCGGGCGTTGTCGCTGGTAGGCAACGACGAACTCCACCTCGCCTCCGCCGCTTTTCACCTGGCGGGCAAACCAATCCCGACCAAACCCTTCATCGCTGGCGCCTGCATCTACCGTGGTGCCGCGAACCACCAGCACGCGGTAACCGGGCGCCACTCGAGCAGACACCACGTCCCACAAGGCCTCGGAGTCGAACTGGCCGCCGTCATGGTCCGGCGCATCAATGGATGCTGCTTGGGCGCCGACTTTCAGCAGCGCAGAGTAGCTGCCGGGCCCCGTCACAAATGCTCTTGTTTTGATAGCTGACTCCGCAGTAAATACGGGCGCCACCATTGTTTTTTGTTCGAAAAAATAGTGCACCGCATTACGGCTGACAAACATGGCGGCATCAAAGCTGCCCAAGCGCTCCCATGCCGCGCTGAGCGGCGCGACTGCTGCCGCAGCCTGGATATCAATCAAGGGCAAGGATTCGGCCTGATAGCCAGCGTCCGCAAGTGCCTTGAGCCACGGTGCAGCTTCAGATTGAGGCCGGGTGATGACGACGCGCATCGCGGCCTTAGGCGGTTTGCGCCCGCACGCCTTCTTGCAATGCAAGCGCGACCTGTTCACCCAGCGCAATGGCCGACGCGGTGTCGGCCACACGGCCACTGGCGTGGGCGTACACCACAGGCTGGACGCCATCGGCATCGCCCCAAGCCGCCCGGATACGCAACTGCTCACCATCAAACTGGGCATACGCCGCCAACGGCATCGAGCAACTCCCGCCCATCATGCGGCTCACCGCCCGCTCGGCGGACACCGCCAGCCAAGTGGGGGGGTGCACCAAGTGCTGTAAGGCGCCTGCCACATCTGCACGGTCGCTCCGGATTTCGATGCCCAAGGCACCTTGCCCGGCAGCGGGCAGCATCTGTTCAGGCTCAAAAACCGCGCGAATACGCGCCTCCAAACCCAAGCGCTTTAGGCCGGCTGCCGCCAGAACGATGCCGTCGTACAGGCCTTCGTCGAGCTTGCGCAATCGGGTGTCGAGGTTGCCACGCAAAGGCTCGATCTTCAGATCGGGGCGCATGGCGCGCAACAGGGCCACACGTCGCAAACTCGAGGTCCCGACGACGGCTCCGGTTGGCAGATCCAACACACTGGCGTAGGTGCTGGACACCCACGCATCGCGGGGGTCTTCCCGCTCCATCACGCAGGCCAGCACAAAGCCTTCGGGCAGCTCCATCGGCACATCTTTGAGGGAATGGACCGCAAGGTCGGCACGGCCTTCTTCGAGGGCGACCTCCAGCTCTTTGACGAACAGGCCTTTGCCACCGACTTTGCTGAGCGAGCGATCGAGGATCTGATCGCCTTTGGTGGTCATTCCCAAGAGGGCCACCGTTGACCCGTTTTTTTCTAATAAAGACTGAACATGTTCAGCCTGCCAAAGTGCCAATCGGCTCTCTCGGGTGGCGATCGTAAATGTGGGCAAAATCGTAACTCGGCTGTAATCCAAAATATGGCTTCGATGCTAGCATGGGCGCGTTCCTTGCTTCACCTGAAGCCTCCCCCACCCCACTCCCAGACCTATGAATAAAGCACCTGCCGCAGAAACGGCCAAGCGCACAAAAGACAACGAGCGTCCCTTGGTAGAAGACATCCGCCTTCTTGGGCGCATTTTGGGGGATGTAATTAGAGAGCAAGAAGGTGTGGATGCCTACGAGCTGATTGAGAAAATCCGCACGCTGTCCGTCGCCTTCCGCCGCGACGCCGACCAGGAAGCCGACAAGGCCCTCAAGAAACTGCTCAAGAGCCTCTCTGGCGACCAGACCGTGAGCGTGATTCGCGCTTTTACGTATTTCTCGCACCTGGCCAACCTGGCCGAAGACCGCCACCACATCCGTCGCCGTGCAGTGCACGAGCGCGCGGGTGATACCCAAGAGGGCAGTATCGAAGTCGCCATGTCCCGCCTGCGCTGGGCCGGCATTGCGCCCAAAGCGATTTCGAACACCCTGGCCCAGAGCTTTGTGTCTCCAGTGCTTACCGCCCACCCTACCGAAGTGCAGCGTAAAAGTATTCTGGATGCCGAGCGCGACATTGCCCAGTTGCTGACCCAGCGCGACGAAATTAAGCAGCGCGCCGGCACCGTCGACAGCAAGAAAGACGCACTCACCCCCAAAGAACTGGCCGCCAACGAAGCCCAGATGCGCGCCCGCGTGATGCAGCTCTGGCAAACCCGCTTGCTGCGCTTCTCCAAGCTCACCGTGGCTGATGAGATCGAGAACGCCCTGAGCTATTACGAATCCACGTTTTTGCGCGAGATTCCCAAGCTGTATGCCGAGCTCGAAAGCATGCTGGGCAACCAGCCGGTGCACAGCTTTTTGCGCATGGGCCAGTGGATTGGTGGCGACCGCGACGGCAACCCCAACGTCAGCGCCCAGACCCTGGAATACGCGCTGCGCCGCCAGGCGGAAGTGGCACTGCGCCACTACCTGACCGAGGTGCACTATTTGGGCGGTGAGCTCTCCATCTCCGCCATGCTGGCCGACTGCACCCCCGAGATGCAAGCGCTGGCCGAACGCTCCCCGGACCAGAACGCCCACCGCAAAGACGAGCCCTACCGCCGTGCACTGACCGGCATGTATGCGCGCCTGGCCGCCACCTTGTCCGACTTGACCGGCACCGAAG
>JAIXVK010000223.1 GCA_027483085.1 Comamonadaceae bacterium
AAAGAGTAGCAATTGGGTTAGTTCCTTGAGCGTATTTGCTGCCAAGTACTGCGAGCTGGGCGCCTGTCGAAACTAGAATTCTTGGCCGTTTGGGTAACTTCAGCTATGCAGCGTAACCTGACGGCCACGAATACCCGCTTTAGGGAGGTCTGAATTGGGTTTTCGGTGCCCCATGAATTGCCCGATCGAAACCGACAGTCCACACAACATTCGTGCTCTGATTTTGATCAGATCGATAACGAGGATACGACGTTCGAAATCCGAACAAACACGACTCAGTGGTGCTGTGCAAACGCCTCAAAGGCATCCAGCGCCAACGGTTTGCTGAACAGATAGCCCTGGTAACTAAAGCACCCGAATTGCGCAAGCACATCACACTGAGCCTGGGTTTCTACCCCTTCAGCAATCACGTTCAGACCCATGCTGTCGGCCAGCGCTACCACCATCTTGGCTATCGCCGCATCGTTAGGATCGCTCAGAATATCTCGCACAAAGCTCTGGTCGATTTTGAGCTGGTTCAGCGGGAGGCGCTTGAGGTAAGAGAGGGACGAATACCCAGTGCCGAAATCGTCCAGTGAAAAGCCGATACCCATGTCTTTAAGGGCATTCATCTTGGTGATGACGTCCTCCACATTGACCAGCAGCAGGCTCTCGGTCAACTCCAGTTTCAGCATCAGGGGGTTGGCACCGGTGCGCTCTAGGGTCTGGAGCACCTGCGCAGAAAAGTTGCGGTCCAGAAACTCGCGGGCACTCACGTTGACCGACAGCGTGAGATGCGCCATGCGCGGCTCAGAAGCCCAGCGCTGCAGCTGGGTGCAGGCGGTTTCCAAAACCCAGCGCCCTAGAGGCAGGATCACGCCAGTTTCCTCGGCCAGCGGAATGAAGGTGGCCGGTGAAACCATACCGTGCTGCGGGTGTATCCAGCGCACCAGTGCCTCGGCCCCAACGGTTTTACCAACCGCATTAACTTGCGCCTGATAGTGCACGGTGAATTGCTGCGCCCGTACGGCTTCGCGCAGCGCAGCTTCCATCTCGGCCCTTGCCGCCACGGCCACCTGGGTCTCTGGGTCAAAGAAGCGCAGCGTGTTGCGCCCTGCCGCCTTGGCCTGGTACATCGCCGCATCGGCGCGTTTGAGCGGCTCTTCAATGGCCTCTGGATATTCGCCCAATACCGTGATGCCGATGCTGGGCGAGCTGTGGTGTGTGTAGCCTGCAATCTCGTAGGGTTGGTTGAGTGCGGCCACAATTTTTTCACCGACAGCTTCGGCTTGGCTGGCCGCTTCCAGGGTGCTCTGGCTTAGATCTTCGAGCAGCACCACAAACTCGTCTCCACCCAGTCGGGCCACGGTGTCCACCTCGCGGATGCAGCTGCGCAGCCGGGCAGCTACCTGCTGCAGCAGCAGGTCGCCCTTATCGTGGCCTAGCGTATCGTTGATTGTTTTGAAATGGTCCAGATCTACAAACAGCAGCGCGCCGAGCTTGCGGTGGCGCGCTGCGCTGGCCATGGCGTGGCCAAGGTAGTCCATCAACAGGCGGCGGTTAGGCAGGCCGGTAAGCGGGTCGTAAAACGCCAGGCTGCGGATTTCGTCCTCTGCAGCCTTGCGTTCGGTAATGTCGGTCAACGAGACCACATAGTGCGTAATCTTGCTATCTTTGTTGGTCACCGAGCTGATGATCAGCCAAGCCGGGAAGATGCTGCCGTCCTTGCGGCGGTCCCAGACTTCACCCTGCCAGGTGCCATGGGTAAGCAGACTCCTGTTGATCTTCGCATATACCGCCTCGTCCGAGCGTTCAGACCCCAGCAGGTCCGCCGGGCGGCGTCCCGCCGCCTCTGTGGCGCTATAACCGGTGATGTCGGTAAATGCCTGATTGACGCGAATGATGTGCCAATCCGCATCGGACACATACATGCCTTGTTGCGACTCAAACGCAATGGCGGCCACGCGCAACTCCACCTCGACTGCCTTCCGTTCGGTGATGTCCTCAGCCGATGACAGCGTGCCCAAGCCTTGGCCGTTGGCATCGCGCATGATTGCGTTGTTCCAGGAAAGTATGTGTATCTCCCCGGCGGCATTGATGATGGCGTTTTCATACTGCACGTGGTCCCGCGCTTCGCCCTGCATGATGGACGCGAAAACATGGCGCGTCTGTGCACGGTCTTTGGCTGGAATGAAATTGTCAAACCAGTCCATGCCTATCAGCGCCTCTTCGGTATAACCCAGCAATCTGGCGCCTGCAGTGTTGATCATGGCAATGCAGCCATTGGTGTCCAGCGCAATCAACATGACTCCTGCAATGTCCAGGTAACCTTGGGCGCGATCGCGCTCGCCGGCCAACTCCAGCGTACGCTCCATGACGGCCGACTCCAGCTTCAGGTGCCCCTGCTCAATGTTGCTAGCCATATCGTTGAACGCCTGCGCCAGGGTCAGGATTTCGCGTGATTCATTGGGGGACAGGGGAGCCCGCGCCGACAAATCGCCTTTCCCCACCTGGCGCGCGGCGCTTGCCAGTGCGCGCATGGGCAGCGTGAGCTTGTAGGCCACTAGCCCAATGACAGCCAGCGCCAGCACGGTCATGAGCAGGCCCGCCAGCAATAAGGTGTTGACATTGCTTTTGAGTGCGGCCAGCGCTTCTTCGCGGCCCACTTGGTGCACCAGGGTCCAGCCCAAGCTGCCGCTCAAGCGGATGTGGCGGTACACGGCAATGGTGGCATTGCCCCGAGGGTCCTGGCCCTGCAACGTACCCTCAAATCCATTGGCCACTTGCTGGCTGTTGAGCGCCGCCGCAGGCGGTTTGGAGCCGGCCGGACTTTGCGACAACGGTTTGCCGGTTGCATCAAATAGGGTGGTGGTGCCGGTCTCTGCGCTCAGGGTGGACGTATATTCCAGCGCATCGGGGAAGAGCAGTTGCGGAGAGAGCAGCGCCACCAGAATGCCCACCAGTTTGCGCTCGGGATAGCCGTCTTTGCCTGGAGCGAACATCTGCCGCACGATGGCCACCGTAGTGCCCTGTGAGCTGTCCACCTGTTCCACGAGCTCCTTGATGCCCGGCAGTCGCGCACGCGCCAGCAGCCCGGCACCCCAGAAAGGTTTGCCAATGGCCTCAACCCGGGTGCTGCTGCGTACCAAGCCGCTGGCCGGGTCAATCACCACCAGGTCCAAGTAGCGGTCCGGGTAAGCACGCTGCAGGCGGTCGGCCACCCGTCCAAAGTCCTGGGCCAGCTTGGGATCCTTGTCCAGCAACTGCTGGCTCATTACGCGGTTTTCGGCTATCACCAGAATATCGCCGCGGCGCTCGGAAATCGCCATGTTGATCAGCGTGCGGCGGTGGTCGGCCTCACGCTCCAAGGTGCGTGTGACTTCAGCTAGCTGCATGTTGCCAGCGCCGGTCAGACCAACTGCGGGTAGGCCGAAATACCACAGGACAAGCAGCGACGCCATGGCCGCAAGAAAGAGTGCGCCGAAGTAACCCGCAATACGGGTCGACAAGGGGGTATTCATCCGCCGCGCAGCCTAGTCGTCGTAATCGAACGTGGCAAGCTGGTATTTGCGGGCGTCGCCCATCACACGGGCCAGGCCGTCATAAGCAAAGGCCGACTCGACATGCTCCCAGCGTGCGCCCGCCGGCAGTTTGTCCAGCTTGGTGAGAAACTGGAATTCGGTTTTCAGCGGCGTGTTGTTGGGCCCCATAGGAATGGCCGGGGCCGAGGGTATGTCCAGAATCTCGCGCCGCGTAATCGCCACGATTTGCCCTGGGCTCAGGCCAGACGTCTTTCCCGAAAAAGCCTGTGCCTCCGCTAGCGCCCAGGTGGCGGCTTTTTCTACATTGCGCTGCGAGCGCTGCATCCACTCAATGGCCCGCAAAAAACCGGCCACCAGTTGCAGCGCGGCTTCCGGGTGGCGTTTGGCAAAGGCGCGCTCGATCACAAAATAGTCCGAGCTCAGACCGCGAAACATGATGCGGTTGGCCCCGCTTCGGGCCAGCGCCAAAGAGGGCGCGGGCTCCCAGGCGGCAAAAGCGTCAATATCGCCGCGCTCCAGCGCATCGGGCATTTCATCCACCCGCACCGGCACCATCTTCACCTGGCTCTCATCGAGTCCGGCCGAGGCCAGGCCCTGCAGCAAGGTGTGGTGCGCGCTGGACACCTCCACATAGCCAATGCGTTTACCCGCCAGACTGCTCACCTGTGCGCCGCCTTTGGCCACGATGGCAGTGGACGCTTGCTTGACCAGCCCCACAATCCATACTTGGCCCACTGATGCGCTCAACAGCGTAGGCATGTCACCCAGCAAGCCGGCTTCCAGGCGGCGCTCGCCCAGCAAGCCCACCATGTCGCCACCGCGCTGAAACGGGTGAGCTTTCAGGGGCAAGCGGGCAACGCTCAGCGCTTTTTGCAAAATCCGGTCATGGCGCATGACCGTACTGATCACGCCCGAGGGGTAGCCCAGCGGCTGCACGCCCAGGTCCACCGCTGGCGAATCGGGCGCCAAACCGTAGGCATCAAAATAGTTGGCACCCTGCACTTGCAGGGGCCATGCCAACCCAGCAAGGCACAGTGCGAGACCGGCAAGCCGGGTGCAGCGCTTGGGGTTTGACTGGGGTGAGGTCATAAGCACAGAGATTAGTCCACTTTTTTATGAAAACCATGACTGAGTAGAACAGCTAGGAATTTAACCTCACCTAGCCAAGAAATGCACCGCTTTGGGGCTTCAAATCATCTTTATCCGGTGCAGTTTGAATGCTCGCTGTGGTCCCGAGCAGGGTCGACCGCCAAAAATTTGCGTTGGTTTTGCCACACTTGTAGCTGCTCGCCGAAGCGCTCGAATTCGCTACCTGCACTCAGCCATTGATGCGCTAATCTATCCACATAGAAGTGTGGACCTTACGCCACCAGAAACCTGCTCGGCGCGATCTCGAAACTCTTGTACATCTGCACATCACAAATACCCTACCGCAGTGGTGGTCGCCGTTCCGGGGCGAGAAAGGCTTCAATGTCCGCTTTGGAGGAGGCAGATTGCAAATAGCTACTGCCGCTGTCAGCCTGTTGGCGTCTTAGCTATCCCAAATATTCTTACTTCCGCAAGCGCGCCCCGCTAGCATTTCGGTGATGTATATCAAGCACTGCCCAGCCTGCAATCAGGAGTTTCCAAGTGGAGCCTGGACTTGCCCGCATTGCCGTGCTGGCCCTGTCATTAAGTCTGAGGAGCAGTGGGAAAGATCGCTATCCCGATTTGCATCATTCGCGAGGCTGGCCATGTATGGATCAGCTGCATTGCTTGCACTTGTCGCAGCTATTGACCTGGGCACGCTTGGCTGGTTGGCGTTGTTGGCGCCAGCGTACTGGTCCCATCAGTACTTTCAGGACCGAGTAGCAGGAAACACCGCCCAGCTGTCTCCCCTTCTCTTCGTCAGACAAGGGGATCCCCTAAACACGAGGGGCATCTACGATGTCCTGATGGTATTGGTCTCGGTATGCGTTGTCACAACAGCAGTTGCATTTGCGGTCACGAATGTGTTCGGTTGAATTCAAGTGGTCTCCGACTGTTTTCAGCCTGAAGACGTCTCAGCTTTGCAGCGGAAGCCGACGTTCAAAAACACCCGATTGGGGGATGTTCAAGCCGGTTTTG
>JAIXVK010000068.1 GCA_027483085.1 Comamonadaceae bacterium
AACCGTATCTTCCTCGACCAACAACAAGAGATCTATGTCAGTGCCGAAGAAAAAAATCTCTTGTTCGGTCACCTGTCTTTGGGTGATCCCGCGTGGATTGAAAGCGTTTCAAATGAACCACCCAACAATACGGGTGCAGGCCCCATGCAGAGGGTATTCTGATGTCTGACGTATTAAACCCACCCCATTCTGCCGAGGGCAACACCGGGTTGCCGACGCAACCATCTGGCAAGGTAATCGCGGTTACCAGCGGTAAAGGCGGCGTCGGTAAAACATTTGTATCCGCCAACTTGGCAGCAGCCATGGCCAAACGAGGCCAGAGGGTCTTGGTGCTCGATGCCGATCTCGGTCTCGCCAACTTGGATGTGGTTTTAAACCTCTACCCCAAAATCACCTTGCACGATGTGTTCACCGGCAAGGCGAAATTGGAAGAGGCCATCATTCGTGCCCCGGGAGGCTTCTCAGTGCTGCTGGCCGGATCGGGGATGGTGGAATACTCACGTCTCACACCCGAGGTACGCGGCGATTTCCTGCGGATTATGAATGGCTTGGTGCCTCATTACGACGTTGTCATTCTCGATACCGGCGCCGGGATTTCTGACGTGGTCTTGTTCGCAGTCTCTCTTGCTGCGGAAGTGATGGTAGTAGCTACTCCGGAACCTACGTCCCTCACGGATGCCTATGCCACTATCAAGGTACTGGTGGGGCAGCAGAAACGACAGACCATCCGTCTTGTCATCAACCAGACTGCCCGCTTGGGCGATGGGCGCGCAATCACCACCCAACTGCAGCAGGTGTTGGATCGCTTCGTCACCACCGACACGGGTAAACACGTGAAATTGGTTCACATGGGAGACATCCCAGCGGACCCCGCAGTACGTCAAGCAATCATGCGACGCCAGTTGTTGCTACAGGCCTTGCCTGGCAGCCCCGCTGCGCTTGCAATTTCTCAGCTGGCAGTCAAAGTCGAAGAGACGGTGGGTCTCAAAGCCGAATAAGACTTGCTCTGGCCTGGCACAACCTAGGCTGAGACTATCCAACCTTCCAGTGGATCCATGGTGGGCGGCAAGCCGTAAAGCGGCGCCCCCGCTATATGGCGCAGCTCTGCCCAAGCGGCTAACACGAGACAAAGGACGGCATCCAAGCTGTCTCCGCTAGGGTCATCCACCAGCGTGTCACGCTGGGCATGGCTCAACTTGAGACGAACGCCCCATCGGGTTTGACCCATTTCGAGCGCGTGGACCAGGTCTTTGCGGGCAATCAACCGTTCAGGTGTTTGCTTGGCTTTTTCATCACTCTTGTAGCTTCGGCTACCCAACACTGCTTTTGCGATCAAGCCGGGGTAAGCCTCCAACGCAACCCGAAGATCGGCACCTGCCCTTGCTGGCCGTATTTGCAAGCCCGGGAAATACGCGTTGGCAGCCATTAGACGGGGTACGCCGGCATGCAACATAAATGCTACGGGTGGGTTGACCCACTTCATAGAGGGGCTGGACTGCGCGGGAAAGTCGGTCGCGCGGTGGGCGAACTTACCACCCGCAGGGCGCGCATCGCAAAACGCAGCAAAAGCTGTACGGATGTCATCGCGACCCAAGGCTGCGTAATGCCTTATGCAGGCTTCCCAATCCAGAGGCCAACCCATTGCCACGACCAGCTCACGCGGCAAACCAAAAGGCAAATCGAAGGCACCAAGCCACGACGGCTCACTCTCAACGTAAGCGGAAAACTCATCCAGAGAAGCGAGTTTCTCCAAACCCTGCAGTACCAACGGACCGCCGGCCTGCGCCCCCTTGGCGCACACGATACCTTTGCGCTTGGATGGGCTACTGGAAAAATCACAACCGATCAGTACACCCATAGGAACCCCGGAGCTATCAACTGCACCCTTGAGTATTTAGAAAGTAGAAAGGCCTGCAAGTGCGGCAGCTGGGCAGCGGCCCACGCCTTTGCCCAACTACATCAAGCGAATATGTGAGAAGCCCTCAGGCTAGCTCAGTTGCTGGCATCCCAACAGGTCGATGCAACACCGCGACAAGCCCACCCCGGGCCTGTCCAGCGTCAACCGGGAGTCAAGCACGCCCGATGATGGAGGCCGTGGCCATGAGCTCTTCCAAAAGGGCCAAAGACACTTTGCCAGACACCGAGTAAGGGTCCAACTCTGGACGCTCTGCGTACTTCAGCAGAATGTTGGTGTTAATTTTGGACATGTTGACCTGTCCCATCGTCCAGCCACCAAAGCGGCGCTCCGTGATTTCCTCGTAGTGCAGCAACACGACGTCTTTGTGACGGGTGTCTTTTTGGATATGGCCGTACAACTCACTGACGGCCATGCGCCCGCCTTCAATGGCCTGCAAGAAAATACCGCCCCCGTAGCACAGGATGCCGGTGATGCCACACGTCGGGTTGTAGTTGCGCGATTGTGAAAGGATGGCCTCAATCGCGTCGGGATTAGAGTCAATCGCGCGGCTAGCGTAAAGCAAACGAACCAACATGGCATTAGCCTTTCTGGGGAATGAGGGAGAGAAATTCACGGCGCAGGTTAGGGTCTTTCAAGAAGACGCCGCGCATGACTGAGTTGATCATTTTGCTCTCCATATCCTTGACGCCGCGCCAAGCCATGCAATAGTGGCTGGCTTCCATCACGATCGCTAAGCCATCGGGCTGCGTCTTTTCCTGGATCAGGTCGGCGAGTTGCACCACAGCCTCTTCCTGGATCTGGGGACGCCCCATGATCCACTCGGCCAAGCGCGCGTATTTAGACAAACCGATCACATTGGTGTGCTCATTGGGCATTACACCGATCCAGATTTTCCCGATCACCGGGCAGAAGTGGTGGCTGCATGCACTGCGGACCGTAATGGGCCCGACGATCATCAACTCATTGAGGTGACCGACGTTGGGGAATTCAGTGATCGTGGGCGCCGGCACATAACGGCCGCGGAACACCTCATTGAGGTACATCTTGGCCACACGCCGCGCGGTGTTGTCGGTGTTGTGGTCATTTTCAATGTCAATCACCAAGCTGTTCAACACACCGCGCATTTGCACTTCGACCTCATCCAGCAGAGTCTCGAGCTCGCCGGGCTGAATGAATTCAGAAATGTTGTCATTTGCGTGAAAGCGCTTGCGGGCGGCTTTCAATCGTTGGCGGATTTGTGTGGAAAGTGGAGTTCCTTCCAGCGCGTCTGTAGAGCTCATAGGGGATTTTGATGTCATGAAAGTCTCGCCATGGTACCAGTGATTGACTTTTAATGTTTTTAGCAAAAGGCCCTTGTAAACATTACGCCTAGCGCTATATATTTAATAGCGTCGCCCACTAAATAGCAAGATCAGGCGCATCACCCCGTAGGCCAGACGATCAAACACCCGTTCGAACCAGGGGCGATGGGCATCTGCCGTCAGATCCCAAGGCCGGGTATGACACTGAATCACCTGCTCCAGGGCCCCGGACAAGCGGCCTGCAAACTTTTCGTCGTGCACCACTACATTGGCTTCTCTCGCCAAAAGTAAGCTCAAGGGATCGAGATTGGACGACCCAACGGTAGCCCACACGCTGTCGACCACCGCTACCTTGGCATGCAAAAAACCGGGCATGTATTCGCGGATCTCTACCCCCCGCGCGGCCAAAAGGCTCAGCATCGGGCGAGCCGCATGGTACT
The DNA here is from genome assembly GCA_027483085.1 of Comamonadaceae bacterium. Classification (GTDB taxonomy): domain Bacteria; phylum Pseudomonadota; class Gammaproteobacteria; order Burkholderiales; family Burkholderiaceae_C; genus Allorhodoferax. The sequence goes on from JAIXVK010000068.1 coordinate 3,660, forward strand.
GCATGAAGTATTCGTATTGACCTTGCACTACGACCTGCACACGCACCCCACGTTTCACGGCGTGGATCAGTGCCCGCCGCAATCGACCACCAGGTAAAAAATAGGCATTCGCCAGCACCACGTGCTCGCGGGCAGCGCCAATCGCCTTGAGATAGCTTCGCTCAATCGTCGTGCGATTGCGCACGTTGTCGCGCAAGAGCAGCGCTGCCAGCACGCTGCCATCATCCGCTTTGGAAGCGCCCGGCGCATCGCTTGGCGGAGGCAAAAGCCGAAAGGCCTTCCAGCTTTGGCGCACACGGACCCACTGAAGAGACTCCAACTGCCGGGTCGCTTGCAGGCGGGCCCAAAACTGGGCCATCACCGCATGACATTGGGTGACCAATGGGCCTGTCACCGCCACGGCGTAGTCGAGTCGCGGCACACTGAGTGCGCCAAAGTGGGGGTCCAGCCAGTCATCCAAGATGTTGATACCGCCACAAAACGCCCGCTGTCCATCGACCACACACAATTTGCGGTGCAGACGCCGCCACCGGCCAGGAATCAACACCCCCGTGTAACCGAAGGGTGCGTAGCGGTGCCACTGCACTCCACACTGGCGCCAACGATCCATCCAATGGGCGGGCAGATAAGGGGTACCCACACCATCCATCACCACAAATACCGCGACCCCACGCTGCGCTGCGCGGGCCAAGGCTTCGGCCACATCGGCACCTTGGCCATTGAAATCAAAAATGTAGGTCTCCAGTCGCACCTCGTGTTGGGCGGCGTCGATAGCCCCCACCAGCGCCGGAAAAAACTCATCACCGCCACTCAACAAATGCAGCACATGGCCTGATCTGACCTCGGGAGGCTTCAGCATGCCGGCCACTCCGTGGGCAAATTCCACTCCGTCACCAAGGGCAGGTGATCTGACATGCGCGCCCACTGCGGGCCGCGCGGCACATGCGAGGCCGCGGGCAACAGGCCCCGGCCCAGCACATGATCCAGTTGCACCAGCGGCAGTCGGGAGGGAAAGGTGGCGCACCGTCGGGTCACAGGGGCCTGCAGTTCAGAGCCTGCCAGTTGCTTCGCCACCCAAGGCCCAAGGTCATTGAAGTCGCCCGCGACCAGCAGCGGGCAGTGTCGCGGTATCTCACGCTCCACATAGCGAGCCAGCTGCTGCAGTTGACGTGCCCTGCTTGTCCGGATCAGCCCCAAATGAACCACCAGTACATGCACACTGCGGCCCGCCACATCCAACTCCA
>JAIXVK010000075.1 GCA_027483085.1 Comamonadaceae bacterium
AAGATGCGGCTGGAGACGGCAGACTTTCAATCCCAGCCCAACCCTTTTGTCGTGGTAGCCAACCACCAGTCCAACTGGGACTTGTTTGTATTGGGCTGCTCCGTGCCGCGCCGCACGGTGTCGCTGGGTAAGAAGAGCCTGAAGTGGATTCCCTTTTTCGGCCAGATTTACTGGCTGGCCGGCAACATCCTGATCGACCGGGGCAATGCAGTGAAGGCCAAAGCCGCCATGCTGCACACCACCAAGGTTATGCAGGAGCAGGACACTTCGATCTGGGTGTTTGCCGAAGGCACCCGCAATCTCGGCAAGGGTTTGCTGCCCTTCAAAAAAGGCGCATTCCAGATGGCCATCAATGCCGGTGTACCCATCGTGCCGCTGTGTTGCAGCAGCTACAAAAGTACCATGCGCCTGAACCGCTGGAACAGCGGCAATATCATCATCAAGACGTTGGAACCCATTCCCACTACCGGCATGACGCTGGATGACATGCCAGCCTTGATGGACCTGTGCCGGTCGCGAATGGAAGCTTGTATCGCCGAGCTGGACGCCCGCGCTGCAGCCCTGTGAATTCAGCGGGCGGTCTGGTGTTCGCCAAACCAAGTCAGCACGTCATCCCATAAAGGCTGTGCCTGCCTGCGGAAGTAGCCCATGTGGCCGATGGGCCCAATGCCCAGCTGACCGGGGTGGATGTCTACCTTGCGCACCGTGGTGTTGCTGTAGCCGGCCATAAAGGCATCGCGTGACGCGGGTGGCGCCCAGAGGTCGTCGGTCGCATTGGCCGCGATGATGGGGGTGCGCACCCTCCCAAACAAACCGGCCACATGCGGCATGCCGGGGTCGTCAAAGAAGTAGCGCGGAAACTTGCACCAGCGCTTCCAGTCCCGGTACACGCCCATCGGCAAGTCCTCGCCCATTTGGAGCTTGCTCCAGGCCAGATAGCCCTTCCAGCGGGTGAGCAGCGGGCCGATCACGTGCCACATCAGCAGCACTTTGAATTGCTCGGCCCTCGGCATCCACCCGTGCCAGCCCGCCCCGGTGGCAAAGGTATAAAACCGCGCCACCTTGTCATGGTTGGGGAGCAGGCCGAATGCATGGCCACCGAACGAGTGCCCCACCATGAAAAGAGGAACCGCGCCATCCGCCATAGCGTCCACTGCGGCCGCAACATCGTGAAAAGCCCAATCCAGGTAGTTCATCTCAAAGCCGCGCAGCTCTGCGGGTTTGGAGAGGCCTATGCCGCGGTAATCCACCGTCAGAGTGGTGTAGCCCTGTTGCGCAGCGAAGAGTGCGAAGTTTTTGTAAAACAGCTGCGGCACACCGGTGGCACCCGCGACCACCAAATGCCCGCGCAATGGGCCTGTTGCGGGGTAGCGCAGGGCCTGCAAGGCGTAACCGTCTCGGGTCGTGAGGGTCAGGGCTTCTGGTGTGTTCATGGGCTGCCTCGATGTCTAAAAAAACGGGACCGTGAGGTCCCGTTCGTGCCTTTGAGCGTGCCTTACATGCCCGCGTAGTTAGGGCCGCCGCCGCCTTCTGGCGTGACCCAGACGATGTTCTGGGTCGGGTCCTTGATGTCGCAAGTCTTGCAGTGCACGCAGTTTTGGGCGTTGATCTGCAAGCGGTCGGTGTTGTCTTCGTTCTTGACGTATTCATAGACGCCTGCCGGGCAGTAGCGGGCTTCGGGGCCCGCGTACTTGGCCAAGTTGATGCTCACCGGCACCGAGGCGTCCTTGAGCGTCAAGTGGGCGGGTTGCTGCTCTTCGTGGTTGGTGTTGCTGATGAACACGCTGCTCAAGCGGTCGAAAGTGAGCTTGCCATCCGGTTTGGGGTAGACGATGGGCTTGCACTCGGCCGCAGGCTTCAGGTAGGCATGGTCGGGCTTGTCACGGCGCAGGGTCCAGGGGATGTGTCCGCGCAGCACGAATTGCTCGAAACCGTTCATCAGCGTGGCGGTGGTAAGGCCGTACTTGAACCAGTTTTTGAAGTTGCGGTCTTTGTTCAGCTCAGTGTGCAGCCAGCTCTTCTCAAAGGCTTCGGGGTAGGCGCTCAGCTCGTCGTGCTGGCGGCCGCCCACCACGGCATCAAAAGCGGCCTCAGCGGCCAGCATGCCGGTTTTGATAGCGGCGTGGCTGCCTTTGATGCGGCCCACGTTCAGGTAACCCGCGTTGCAACCAATCAGGCAGCCGCCGGGGAATACGGTTTTGGGCAGAGCGTTGATGCCGCTGGCATTGATTGCGCGCGCGCCGTAGCCCAAGCGCTTGGCCGTGATTTCACCTTTCTCGTTTTCGAAGTAGTAGCGCACGTTCGGGTGTGTCTTCCAGCGCTGGAACTCTTCAAACGGGCTGAGGTAGGGGTTGCTGTAGCCCAAGCCGGTGACAAAGCCCAGAGCCACTTTGTTGCCTTCGAGATGGTACAAAAAGGCGCCGCCGTAGGTGTCAGATTCCATGGGCCAGCCGGCGGTGTGCATCACAAAGCCGGGCTTGTGGCGGCTGGGGTCAATTTCCCACAGCTCTTTGATGCCGATGCCGAAGCTTTGCGGGTCGCGACCGTCGTCGAGCTTGTACTTGGCAATGACCTGTTTGCCCAAATGGCCGCGCGCACCTTCCGCAAACACGGTGTATTTGCCCAGCAGCTCCATGCCGAGCTGGAAGCTTTCCATCGGTTCGCCGTCTTTGCCCACACCCATGTTGCCGGTGGCTACACCTTTGACCGAGCCGTCGTCGTTGTAGAGCACTTCAGCGGCGGTGAAGCCAGGGAAAATTTCTACGCCCAAGCTCTCAGCCTGTTCGGCCAACCATTTGGTGACAGCGCCCAGGCTGATGATGTAGTTGCCGTCGTTGTGCGCGAAAGGCGGCAGCACCATGTTGGGCACGCGGAAGCCGGATTTTTCACTCAGGAAAATGTAGGCGTCGTCGGTCACTGGCTGGTTCAGTGGGGCACCGAGTGCCTTCCAGTCGGGAATCAGTTCGGTCAGCGCTTTGGGGTCCATGATGGCGCCGGACAGGATATGCGCGCCGGGCTCAGAGCCTTTTTCGAGTACGACCACCGATACGTCGGTGCCTTTCTCCGCGGCCAGTTGCTTGAGGCGGATCGCCGTTGCCAAGCCGCCGGGGCCGCCGCCAACGACGACCACGTCGTATTCCATGGATTCACGGGGGCCGAATTGAGCCAGTATTTCCTGGTTTGTCATGGGGTGTCTCGCTTAATAATGGGTGGTCTTCTTGTCAGCGTTCGCGCGCCAGAGCGCACGCGAGCGGCACCAGATTTTATTCGCTGATTTTATAAAAAAGAACGACCGTTCTTTTTTAATTTGTGGAGGCACTCTAAATGGCTTATAGCATCGATCTTTCCGGGCGAATTGCATTCATCACCGGTGCATCTGGCGGGCTGGGGGC
>JAIXVK010000402.1 GCA_027483085.1 Comamonadaceae bacterium
GCTGCTTGGACAAAAAGCAAAACAGTAGACGAGGTTTTGTCGGATCTTGATGCGGCTTCCGTACCGGCAGGGCGGATTTACACCGTGGAGGACATTGCCCGTGATCCCCACTACCAGGCGCGCGGCATGTTGGACACGGTGCACATGGAGGACGGGGCAAAGCTGATGGTGCCCGGTGTGGTGCCCAAACTTTCACGCTCGCCCGGATCGCGCAAGCGCAATGCGCCCCGACTTGGCCAGGACACGGAGCAAGTGCTCCGGGACATCGGGCTGGGGGATGAGCAGATTCGCCAATTGATCGAACGTGGAATTGTGGAGACGCACTGATATGCAACGGATATTTTTCAACGAGGTTGTCACTCGGGACGGCTTTCAAATTGAGCCTGAATTTGTACCTACAGATACCAAAGTGGAGCTCGTGAATGCCTTGAGTCTCTGTGGCTACGCCAAGATAGAAGTGACTTCGTTTACATCGGCCAAATCCATCCCGATGTTGCGGGACGCTGAGGAGGTGATGGGCCGCATTCAACGGGTGCCCGGAGTCGAGTACACCGTGTTGGTTCCCAACGTACGGGGGGCTGAGCGGGCCATGGAGTCGAAGGCGGACGAGTTCAATTTGGTGATGTCTACCTCGGAGACACACAATCTGGCAAATCTGCGGATGCCACGCGAAAACAGCTTCGCCGCCCTCAAAGACGTGGTGGCCATGGCGGCCGGAGCAGTGCCTATCAATGTGTCACTCTCCGCTTGTTTTGGCTGCCCGATGGAGGGCGTGGTTCCGCAGGAGGAAGTCATTGCCTGGGCCGATCGCTTTGCAACGCTGGGTGTTCGGGGCTTGACGATTTGCGATACCACCGGCATGGCCTATCCAAGTCAGGTGAGTCGCTTGTGTGAAGCATTGCAAACCCGCTTTCCTGGCTTGCAACTGACTCTTCATTTCCACAACACACGGGGTATGGGTCTGGCCAATGTGCTGGCAGCGGCCCGACAGGGTGTCGACCGCTTTGACGGCTCATTGGGTGGTCTGGGGGGTTGCCCGTACGCCCCGGGGGCGAGTGGAAACATCTGCAGTGAAGACGCTATCCACATGCTTGAGGCCGAGGGCTATCAAACCGGAATGGAGCTGGCGGCCTTGCTTCCCATTGCCCGCCAACTCCCTGAGATCGTGGGTCATCAAGTTCCCGGCCAGGTTGCCAAGGCAGGCCGGATTTTGGACCTGCATCCGGAGCCTTCATTTTTGTTAGACGTAAGGAGCAAATTCGCATGATTGATCATTTGGACCATTTGGTTCTCACAACGTCCCGTCCTGAAGCGTGCATCGATTTCTACACCCGAGTCATGGGTATGCAGCTCGAATCATTTGTCGGCGGTACGCCGCCAGTGACTCGCCAAGCCTTCAAGTTTGGTAACCAGAAAATCAACTTGCATGTGAAGGGTGCGGAGTTTGAGCCCAAAGCGCATCTTCCTGTGCCTGGTGCACTGGACCTGTGCTTCATCGCCAGCATTCCACTTGAGCAAGTCATACAGCGCTTGGAAGCCTCGGAATGGCCCATTGTGGAAGGACCGGTGATGCGCACGGGGGCGACGCAGAAGATTCGTTCGGTGTATGTGCGGGACCCCGATCTGAACCTGATTGAAATTTCCGAGTTGGCATGAGGCCATGAGCAATCGCCCCTTCATTGCCTTTGCCTGCGCACACATGACGGATGAGCGCCTTTATGCGCATCAGGTTGCAGCGCTCAGCGAAGCCTATGAGATAAAGGTTTTTGTATTCCGTGAACACGCCACCATGGCCGCGATGGCGGAGGAGATCCTTCAAAAAACCCCGGAGAAGTTCACCCTCGTGGGGCTGTCATTGGGGGGATACGTCGCATTTGAGGTCATCCGTCTCGCCAGTGAGCGTTTGCAGCGTTTGGTACTGATCGACACCACTGCCGTGGCTGATCATCCAGCCCGGAAAGACGGGCGCAGACAAGACATATTGAAAGTGCAGCAAGGGGGAATCGAGGCCTTGATTCCCGAGCTGCCCGGGCGCTGGTTGCATTCCACTCACGTGAACCAGCCGGACTTGGTGGACCTCATGGGCGAGATGGCGAGAAGCGTAGGGGCCCAAGGCCAGTTCAACCAGCAAACAGCCATGCTGGCCCGGCCTGACTCTCACGAAGACTTGCGCGGGCTGCGGATTCCCACTTTGCTGGTATGCGGACGCCAAGACCCGGTCACCCCGTTGGCTGACCATGAAGCCATTGCGGCCTGTGTGCCCGGCGCCCGCTTGGAGGTGATTGAAAACTGCGGACACCTCTCGACGATTGAGCAACCCCGTGCGGTGACAGATGTGTTGAAGAGCTGGCTAGAGCACAGCGAATCTTGAAATCAGAAAACTTAGTTCAAAAAAAAGGAGACAAAGATGAAACGACGTGTATTTACAGCACTAGGTGCAAGCGCATTGATGTTGGCGGTAGCGGGATCCGCAAGCGCACAAGGTAAATTTCCCGAGAAGGCCATTACGCTGGTCGTGCCAAGTGCCCCCGGCGGCACCACCGACTTTGTGGCTCGACTTGTTGCAGATCAGCTTGCGCAAGCCTTGGGTCAGGCTGTGATTGTGGATAACAAAGCCGGCGCTGCGGGCAATATTGGCAACCAAGCTGTCGCACGTGCCAAGCCTGATGGACACACTCTGCTGGTCGCCTACAGCGGATACCAAGTCGGAAATCCGCACCTGTTCAAAAAGGCGGGCTGGGACCCTATCAAGGACTTTGAGCCTGTGGCGATGATGGCGCGTGCCCCCCAGTTGGTGGTCGTTCGCACTGGCCTGCCTTTCAAGACCATGCAGGAGCTGGTTGCCTACGCCAAGGCCAACCCCGGAAAGCTCAACTTCGCATCTTCGGGCGCTGGCTCAATTCAGCATATTGCAGGCGAAATGCTCCAACAGCAAACCGGTACCTCCTTGACCCATGTGCCTTACAAGGGCGCATCTCCCGCGGTGCAAGACTTACTGGGCGGAAATGTAGACATCTTCATCACCACGCCCGCGTCAGTAGTGGCGCAGGTAAAGGCTGACAAGCTCAAGGCATTGGGAGTCACCGGCAATGTCAGGCTGGCGTCATTGCCCGATGTGCCCACGGTGGCAGAAGCAGGGTTTCCCCAGTTCAAACTGGACTCCTGGTTTGCCCTATACGCCCCGACTGGGACACCAGCGGATGTTGTCCAGGCCTTGAACAAAGCAGTCGGAAAAATTCTGTCACAACCAGAAATTCAAAAGAAGGCACTTGAATCCGGGACGACTGTGGAACTGATGACACCGGTGCAATTGGGGGCCTATACCAAGAGCGAGTTGGACTTCTGGGGCAAGGTGATCAAAACCGCCAATGTCACCCTCGATTGATTGCACGCATAGCCCTTATGAAAATTGTTTTTTTGGATCGCGGCACCATTTCGCCGCAAACCACCATGCGTGCGCCGGACTTTGCACATGAGTTGGCGGTGTATGCACAGACCCGCCCGGATGAAGTGGCTGAGCGCATTGCTGACGCAGACATCGTGATCGTGAACAAGGTGCGTCTTACAGAGGCCGTGATTCGTCAAGCTCGACGTTTACGGATGGTGGCGGTAGCTGCCACTGGTACGGACAACGTGGATCTGCGTGCCTGTGCGGCCTGTGGTGTGGTGGTGAGCAATATCCGCAACTACGCCGTGAACACGGTTCCGGAGCATACCTTTGCGCTGATTTTTGCCTTGCGCCGCAGTATTTGTGCTTATCGCGAGTCCGTCATCGCAGGGCGCTGGCAAGAGTCGGGGCAGTTCTGCTATTTCGACTACCCCATCCGCGATCTTGCTGGCTCCACGCTGGGCGTGATCGGTGATGGTGTCTTGGGGCGTTCAGTGGCAAACATGGGCCGGGCACTGGGCATGAACGTCCTGATGTCCGCCTTCAAGGGGCGCTCTGGCATGGGTGGGCTGTACACCCCATTTGAAGAGGTCCTGGAGCGCTCAGACATCATCACCTTGCATTGCCCGCTCAACGACCAGACCCGAGGGCTGATCGGCCCTTCCGAATTTGATCGGATGAAGAAGCAACCACTGCTGATAAATACAGCCAGAGGTGGTTTGGTGGATGAACATGCATTGGTGCCGGCATTGCTGGAAGGAAAAATCTCCGGTGCAGGGTTTGATGTGGTCAGCGTTGAACCCCCGCCTGCGGATCACCCCTTCAACCATCTGATTCAACGTCCCGATTTCATTTTGACGCCCCATGTGGCATGGGCCAGTGATGAAGCGATTCAGGGGCTTACGGATCAATTGGTTGAAAACATCGAATGCTTTGTCAGGGGAAATCCAAGGCATGTTGTCTTGGCGCCGCCAGCGATGGCCTAGCGCCTCGCGCGCACAGCCCGTCGTGCTTGCTTTGAGGCCTCCGGCTCCGGTGGACAGCAACAGTTGACCAAGCCCTTTCTTCCGTGAGTCCGCGCAAGCTGTCGGGTCAGGGAGGAGGGGCCGTGACCCATCCATTCATCATGCAAAACCCCAAGATCGCCCTCGAAGCGCTTTTCAGATGCGCAGTTGAGCGTGCACATCCCATCCACACGATACGTGAGCACCTTCCCAACCCTCCTTCGGGAAAGACGATTGTGGTTGGTGCCGGAAAAGCCGCCGCGTCCATGGCTTTGGCGCTGGACAAGTTTTGGCCACAAGACGCACCGCTTTCCGGTGCCGTGGTTACTCGCTACGGGCACATACCTGCTGAGGCATCTGCCCGCGCGGGAAGAATTGCGATACATGAAGCAGCCCATCCCGTGCCGGACGAGTCCAGTGTGGCCGCCGCACGGATCATGGTGGACTTGGTCAGGGACCTGTCTGAAGATGACCTGGTGATCTGCCTGATGTCTGGCGGTGCGTCGGCTTTACTTGCTCTGCCTATCGACGGGGTGTCACTTGCTGAGAAGCAAGAAATCACCCGTCAGCTTTTGTACAGTGGCGCACCTATTGATGAGATGAATCTGGTGCGCCAGAGCTTGTCGAAAATCAAGGGCGGGCAGCTGGCGAATGCATGTGGTGATGCGCCGGTACTGACGCTGGCCATCAGTGATGTGCCCGGCGATAGGCCCGAAATCATAGGCAGTGGCCCCACGATCCCGTTGGCTGCGAAAGAGGGAGTCGCAGCGGCCATCCTTGATCGGCGTGTCATCGTTCTGCCACCTGGGGTCCGGCAAGCGATGTTGAATTGGGAAAGCGTGTGTCGTACGCGAGCGCCTCGCAATGCTTCACGTGACAGCGTCCGCTTGATTGCCACGCCCTCGCAGTCGTTGCTGGCTGCAGCTGAGCTTGCCAAAACGTGGGGTCTCAATGCCTACGTACTTAGCGACTGCATCGAAGGTGAATCCAAGGATGTAGCCAGGTTTCATGCCGAAATTGCACGCGCCGTGAGAGCCGGCAAGAGCACGATGCAGGCCCCCTGTGTGATCCTGTCGGGAGGGGAAACCACCGTTACGGTCTCTGATTCACAGTCCGGGTTGGGGCGCGGTGGGCGGGCAGGGGAGTTTTGCATGGGCCTTGCAAAAGCGCTGGATGGAGTTTCGGGCGTTTGGGTTTTGGCAGCAGATACGGATGGTGTCGATGGCTGCGAGATCAATGCAGGTGCGTTCGTATCTCCGGACACGCTCCCCAGGGCGATGAGCAATGGCCTGTCCATTGACGACTTCCTGTTGCGCCATGATTCATTCGGCTTTTTTGATTCGCTTGATGACTTGCTCATTACCGGGCCCACGCATACCAACGTCAATGATTTTCGAGCACTGTTGATTACCGAGTAACCGTAAAGAGAGCTGCATTGAAATGCAGATCTAAAGATGCTGTCTGCTATCAACGCTAAGCGGGAAGAGGCGTTTCTGGAGGATTGATTTGGTTGCAATGCTATGAAATCAGGAGCTGCTAGCGCATATTTCGCCTGCGCTAGAGGTTCTTTTCGTACATATTTAGACGAAATTCAGGCCGAAACATCGGGGATGTTTGGGGGCAGGGAGGTCGCCTTTGAATCTCGTGCGCTGGATGCGCCACTATGATCGCCGCATGACGTTTGATGCACTCTTTCTGCTGGCCGGCTTGGCGGCTTTTCTGGTCGGGTCGTCCAAGGGTGGCTTGCCTGCGGTGGGCATGTTGGGGGTGCCTATCCTGTCCATGGCGATGTCGCCAGTCCAAGCGGCAGTGCTGTTGCTGCCCATATTTGTGATTTCGGACATGGCCGGTGTGTGGCTGTACCGGCGCGAATTCAGTGCACCGAATCTGAAGATTTTGATTCCTGCCGGCATCGTGGGGGTGGGGGTCGGTTGGGCGACGGCGTCCATCGTGTCGGACCGCGCGATCATGCTGATGATTGGCTTGGTAGGCGTGGGGTTCTGCCTCAACCTCTGGTTGCGGGACCAGAACGCAAGCGTTGCGCAGCCACCGCACCTGGCCAAAGGCTGGTTCTGGGGGACTCTGGCGGGGTTTACCAGCTTTATCTCCCACGCGGGGGCGCCGCCGTATCAGGTGTACATGTTGCCGCAGAAGCTGCCCAAGGCGGCGTTTGCCGGTACGTCCACCATTGTGTTTGCGGTGATCAATGCCGCCAAAATCATTCCATACCAAAACTTGCGGCCCTATTCGACCGCATCCTTGCACTACGCCGCGTGGCTGGTGCCGTTTGCGCTGGTGGGGGCGCTCGCAGGCGCCTACCTGACACAGCGTTTGGCTGATCAGTGGTTTTACCGCATCGTGCAGGTGAGTCTGTTTGTGGTGTCGGTCAAGCTCATTGCCGATGCGGTGTGGATGGGTGGGTGACCTATGTCGCCATCCACTGAATATCAAAAGCCCGCTCGATAAACCAGACCAAAGCCAGCAACAAGGTGAGTACAGAGCCTCCGATAAACACACCTTGCTTGTAAAAGCGTGTCTTGCGCATGACGTAGGCGAGTGGCAAGAAGACCGCCACGATGGCGAGTTGCCCCAGCTCCACGCCCACGTTGAACCCTACCAGGCTTAAGACCAAGGCATGGCTTGGCAGGCCCAAGTCTGCCAGTACAGTCGCAAAGCCAAAGCCGTGGATCAGCCCGAACACAAAGGCTGCGACCCACCGCCGCTCGCCGACCATCGGGTAAATGTTGTTCAGTGCCGCCAACACTACCGAGAGTGCAATCACCGACTCCACCCAGCGCGAAGGCAGCTCAATCAACTGCAAAGCCGCGAGTGACAGGGTGATCGAGTGGGCGATGGTGAAGGCGGTTACGACCCACAGCACTTCACGACCCGCATCCCGAAAGCTTGCAACTGGCACCCAACGCTTTCCCTGCCGCACCAGCACCACGGGCAAGAGCAGTGCAAGCAAGAAAAGAATATGGTCAAACCCGATCCAGATATGCCATACCCCCTGCACCAAAAATCCGCCCAACTGGCGCAGGCCGGACAGGGCTTTGGGAGTGAACTGCTGCTGGGGTGTTTCCGGCGAAAAGATGGAGGAGGTGGTTTCCCCGTCCAGATCCAGGCGCAGCAGGCCACGATGCAGGGCATCCACACCAAACAGCAGCCGGTAGTTCACCGACACGTCGGCATCCGCTGCGGGGCACTCCCCTTGCAAACGCATGACTGCATACGCGCCATCCGTATGCTCATCTATCAAGTGCTCGGTCACGCGCAGTGGGCAGCGCCCGCCACGCTCCACGGTCAGTGCATTGGTGCTCCAAGCGTCGATATCGCCGTGTTTGGCTCGTACTTCACCCCACGTGATGTCGCCATCCCCATTGGCATCCAGACCCAAGGCAAAGTCGATGTCGCGCAGTGCAATATCCCACTGTCCGCTGACCTGGCTACCGTCTACCTTGAGTGCCAGATAGCTATCGCTGGCTTTGTGGGCCTGTGCCGGGAGCCAGCCAAGGCTCAACAGCAAAACAAGAATCAAGCGCCACTTCATTTCAGCTCCTTGGCGAGTTGCTTCATCCGGAGGTCTCC
>JAIXVK010000520.1 GCA_027483085.1 Comamonadaceae bacterium
AGCGCTAGCAGCTCCAATGAGGAAGAGTCCTCCCCCTTGTCTAGTAGCGACGAACCCAGCTGGGAGGGCGACGGCACGACCGAAATGACCCCTGACGATGGCGAATGGGGCGTTGATGCGAAGGCCAAAGCCAACAACCTCGACGACGACGAGCAGAAAGACGCCACCGAACTGGCGCGCTCAGGCGAGTCATTGCAGAATTTTTTGCACCGCCAGGCGGCGGGCCTGCGCCTGAGCCCTGAGGATGCAGCGGCCCTGCGGTTCTTGATCGAGTCCCTGAACGACGATGGTTACCTCGAAGAGCCGCTGGTGGAATTGGCCCAAAGCCTGCACCCTGGTGACGAAGAGCAGCTCCACGAACTGGTGCACCACTTCACCGTCGCACGGGGCTTGTTGCACAGCCTGGAGCCGGTGGGGGTGGGCGCGCGTGACCTGGGTGAGTGCTTGCGCTTGCAGATCCAGGCCCTGTTGCAAACCGCGGATGACGATGGCGAATGGGCCCGTATCGAGGTGCTGCAGGTGGCGTTGGCGATTTGCCAACAGCCCATGGAGCTGTTGGCCCGCCGGGACATCAAGCGTTTGGTGCAAGCCGGCGTCGGGAGCGACGCGCTGGTGCGTGAAGCCATTGCCCTGATTGCCCGCCTGGAGCCCAAGCCCGGCCGCCGTTTTGTGGATGTCGAGCGCAACATCGTGGTGCCCGATGTGCTGGTCGTGCCGATCGGCCGGGTGGGCGGCGCCGCCAAGTTTCGGGTGCAGCTCAACCCCGATGTGATGCCGCGGCTCAAAGTCCACGACATCTATGCCAATGTGCTGCGCAACCACAAAGCTAGCTCCAGCCATGCCGGGCTGCAGCAGCGATTGCAGGAAGCACGCTGGTTCATCAAAAACATCCAACAGCGCTTCGATACGATTTTGCGGGTCAGCACCGCCATCGTTGAGCGACAAAAGAATTTCTTCACCCACGGTGAGCTGGCCATGCGCCCTCTGGTGCTCCGTGAAATTGCCGATGAGCTGGGCTTGCATGAGTCGACCATCAGCCGCGTCACGACCGCCAAGTACATGGCCACGCCGTTCGGCACCTTTGAGCTGAAATACTTTTTCGGCTCCGGCCTGGGCACCGAGAGCGGTGGCAATGCGTCCAGCACCGCGGTGCGGGCGCTGATCAAGCAATTTATTGCCTCTGAGAGCCCCAAAAAGCCCTTGAGCGATAACCAGATTTCCGACCTGCTCAAAGAGCAGGGCATTGAATGCGCCCGGCGCACCGTGGCCAAATACCGCGAGGGGCTGAAGATTGCCCCCGCCTCACTCCGCAAAGCGCTATGAACCAATTGACTCTTTTTCTCCCCTGCGCTGCCGGCGTGGAGGACTTTCTTGCCCCCGAAATTTTGCAGATCACCGGTCTGCCTCCGGGCTGTATCACTAAGCAGCGCGGCGGCGTAGCCGTGCGCACCGGGTTTGAGCATGCGATGCTGCTCAACCTCTACAGCCGCTTGGCCCAACGGGTACTGGTCTTGGTGTCGTACACCGAGTACCGCAGCGAGCAGGACTTGTACCGCGCTGCCATGCAAGTGGCGTGGGAGCGCTGGTTCACGCCGCGCGAAAGCATCAAGGTCGAGGTCACGGCGCAGCACAGCCCCTTGACCTCGTTGAACTTTGCCGCGCTGAAGGTGAAAGACGCAGTCTGCGACCGCTTCCGCGAAGTGGCGGGCGGCGTGCGCCCGGATGTGAACACCCAGTGGCCGGATGTCCGCATCTTCGCCCACCTGACCACCGACAGCTGTTCGCTGTATATCGATACCTCGGGTGAGCCCCTGTTCAAGCGCGGCTGGCGCGAAGACAAGGGCGATGCGCCGCTCAAGGAAACCCTCGCAGCCGCCATGATCGCCGCTAGCGGCTGGGCCTCGGGCGATGCCGATTTGCTGCCCCTTTACGACCCCTGCTGCGGTAGCGGCACCGTGGTCATTGAAGCAGCCCAGATTGCCTGCAATATCGCAGCAGGCTCGCTGCGCCGCTTTGCGTTTGAGAAGTACAAGCCTTTCCGCTCGGAAGAGTGGGCTGCTATGAAAAAAGAAGCGGCAGAGGCCGTCGTGAAGCCGGAGCCGGGCCAAAAAGCCTTGATCTACGGCAGCGATGTGTCCTTCCGGATGGTCGACTTTGCCGAGCGCAATGCGCAGCGCGCGGGTGTGGCCGATGTGATCGAGTTCCGCGGCGGCGATGCTTTGCAGCGCATGCCCCCTATTGATGTGAGCGACACCGGGGGTGGCGTCATGTTGATCAACCCACCGTATGGCGAGCGTATCGGTATCAGCGGCGTGGCGGGTGAGGGTGAAGGCGCCCGCTATGGCGCGCGTGAGCTGGCGGAGACCGATGAGGGCGTGGACTTTTTCAACCAGCTGGCCAGCCACTGGAAGAAAAACTACAGCGGCTGGACCGCCTGGATGCTCACCCCCGACCTCAAGCTGCCCAGCAAAATGCGCCTCAAAGAGTCGCGCCGGGTACCGATGTGGAACGGCCCGTTGGAGTGCCGCCTGTTCAAGTTCGACATGGTCAAGGGCCGGCTTGCCAAGCCCGGTACACCGGCTCCCGATGCCTGAGATGGCGCCGGGCATTGTGCTCGACACCAACATCGTCCTTGACCTGTTGGTGTTCAAAGACCCGCTGACCCAGCCTTTGCAGGCCGCTTTGAGTACAGGTGCGCTGCGATGGATTGCGACTCCCGCCATGCGGGACGAGCTGGAGCGGGTGCTGGCCTACCCCCAAATCGCCAAACGTCTGGCGTTTTATGCCCTGCTACCCGAGGCGGTACTGGCCGCGCGCGATGCGCTGGTACACACCGTGGCGGTGGCCGACAAGGCCCCGGTGACCTGCAAGGACCCGGATGACCAGCGCTTTATCGACCTGGCAGTCGCGCACCGGTGCACGGTGCTCAGCAAGGACCACGCGGTACTTTGTATGGCAAAAAGACTGCTAGCCCTCGGTGCGCATGCGCGCGCTGCTATTTAAAACATAGCAACTCAGAGTCCGGGCTGGCTGACACCTTTGGCCAAAGGGTTGGTGGCGACGTCCGGCGCAGTGCGCGGGATCGTGATGTCCACCCAGGTGCCCTCGCCGGGCGGGCTTTGCACCTGGATGCGCCCTCCAAGAACATTGCTCACCAGGTTGTAGACCAGGTACATGCCGAGTCCGCTACCGCCCTTGCCAAGTTTGGTGGTGTAAAACGGCTCAAAAATGTGGGCCAGGTTGCCCGCCGGGATGCCGCAGCCGTTGTCCCGGTAGTGCAGCAGGATCTGCTCACCCTGCGACTCAGCCCGAATCACCATTGCGCCGGCCACATCGGCTGCAAACGCGTGGTGGACCGAGTTGGCCAACAGATTGGTCATGATCTGCTCCAGCGGGCCGGGGTAGCTGTCGAGCTCCAGATCAGGCGGGATATCGAGTGTGACGGTGTGGCCCTTTCCTTTGAACAGCGGTTGTGTGGTGTGCAAAATTTCCTGCATCACCTCCAACAGCGGGAAATGCCGCCTGCGCGAGCTGGTCTGGTCCACTGCCACTTCTTTGAAGTCGCTGATCAGCTTGGCTGCACGGGCCGCGTTGCGCTCGATCAACACGCTGGCTTCTTGCAGGCGGAGTGCGCCTTTCTCGACGTCGCCCCGCCGTGCACTGCCGGAGAGCAGCTTTTGGGAAAACGAGGCCGCATCTTCGGTCAAGGTGCTTGCGACCGCCAAGACGTTGCCGATAGGCGTGTTGAGCTCATGGGCCATGCCGGCCACCAAGCTGCCGAGTGCGGCCAGCTTTTCACTTTGCAGCA
>JAIXVK010000252.1 GCA_027483085.1 Comamonadaceae bacterium
GCAGGCCGATGGTGTTGCGAAACGCCGTCACCACCCGGCATTTCTTGGCCACCAGAATCAGGTCCTGGTTGCGCATGAGCTTGCTCACCGCAGCCGCCATTTCAGGCGTGATGCCGGGCGCCAGTGCCGTCAGGGCGTCAGTGTCTGCCGCATCACTGAGCAGCCAGTTGCGGAAGTCTCCCACCGTGAGGTGGCTCACCGGCGCAAACGCCTCTGCGCTGTGGCTGTCCAGAATCAAGCGGGTAACTTCGTCTGATTCGTAGGGCACCAAGGCCTCGGTCAGAAAGGTGCGCAAGGGCAGCTCTGCCAAGGCCATCTGCGCCGCCGCCCGCTCCTGCGCCGTATGCGCGGCCACCCCGGCCAGCATGTCGCCCGAGCGCAAAGGCGTGGCTTTGGCCATCAGGTCTTTGAGGTCCCGAAAACCATAGACATGGCTTGCAACGGTGTGCTGGTAAGGGTGGCTTGGCACGTCAGTGAATCCGCAAAAAAACTGGAATCGAACAGGACCGGTTACTTGGCAACCGGTGCGCTCATGCCTGCCAACGTGGCGTCGGCGCGCTGTTGTCCGGTCATCTTAAAGTAGACATAGCCCAACACCAGGAAGCCCACAAACAAGCCGAAGATGAGCGGGTTGTAATAGATCATGGTGGCCATGCACACCAGCGCGCCGAACAAGGCAAACGCCGGGAAGAAGGGGTACAGCGGTGCACGGAAAGGGCGCACCATGGCAGGCTCGGACCGGCGCAGCTTGAACACACTGAGCATGCTCAGGATGTACATCAGGATGGCGCCGAACACCGACATGGTCACGATATTGGCCGTCAAAGACTGGCCGCCGATAGTGATGAAGGAGTCACTGTAGATGGCGGCAATGCCCACCACGCCCCCCGCCAGAATGGCGCGGTGTGGTGTCTTGAAGCGCGGATGCACCTTGGCAAAGTAAGCCGGCAAATAGGCCTCACGGGCCAGAGCAAAGATCTGGCGCGAGTAACCCAAAATGATGCCGTGAAACGACGCCACCAGACCGAACAGGCCCAGCCACACCAGCATATGCAGCCAGCCGCTGTTCTCGCCGACGATGAGCTTCATCGCTTGGGGCAGCGGGTCGTTGATGTTGGCCAGCTTGGTCCAGTCGCCGGCACCACCGGCAAACACCATCACGCCGACGGCCAGGAACACCAGTGTCAAGATGCCGGTGATGTAGGCAATCGGAATCGAGCGCTTGGGGTCTTTGGCCTCTTCGGCGGCCATGGCCACACCCTCGATCGCCAAAAAGAACCAGATCGCGAAGGGAATGGCGGCAAACATGCCGGGAATCGCGGCCCAGCTGAAATCATCGCTGCCCGCCCAGCCGCCTTTGGTGAAGTTGGCCATCGAAAAGCCGGGGGACACCACACCCATGAACACCAGCAATTCAAAGATCGCGATGACGGTGATCACCAACTCGAAGGTGGCAGCAATTTGCACACCGACAATATTGAGCGTCATGAACACCAGGTAGGCGCCCAGGGCCGCGAGCTTGGGATCCAGCGAGGGAAACTGCACATTCAAGTAAGCCCCGATCGCCAGCGCAATCGCAGGTGGAGCGAACACAAACTCCACCAACGTAGCAGCCCCGGCCAGATAGCCACCGGTGGGGCCGAAAGCCCGCTTGCTGTAAGCAAAAGGCCCGCCCGCGTGGGGAATGGCCGTGGTCAGCTCGGTGAAGCTGAAGATGAAAGTGGTGTACATCGCCGCGATGAAGAGCGCGGTGACCGTGAAGCCCAAGGTACCGGCCGAGGCCCAGCCGAAACTCCAGCCGAAGTATTCGCCGGATATCACCAACCCCACGGCAATGCCCCAGAGTTGCAGGGTGCTGAGCACCGGTTTGAGCGTGTGCACGCCCGTGGAATGCGCAGATGACATGTGGGTTCTCCAACAAGGTTGAGTCAAGGTCCGATGCAGCTCGGCATAGGGTTTGCTAGCTGTGAATGTAGGCAGTCCCGCCATAAGCTGGTATCAAAAATCGGCAGACTTGCGGCGCGCACCTGGACGGTGCGAACCCGGACTGCATCACGGGAGAGAAGCTTCATGAACCCCATAACCCACACTGCAGCCGGTCTGCGCGTCGTCGAGGCCCGCGATGCGGATGAGCACGCCGCCAACCTCACCAACTGGGAGCAGTGCTACGACCAGACCACCTGCGGCACCTTCCACGGGCTTCTGGAGGAAATCCAGCTCCCCGGGATGCAGGTGTTTCGCGAGAGCACCAGCCAGGGTATGCGGCAGTCCTGCTGCGTGTGGCCTGATGCCATGTGGTTTGGGCTGCCGTTCTCGGCGGACATCACCCGCATCAACGGGCGCACGGCGGCTCCCCACAGCGTGCTGGTACGCCCGGGTCACCAAGAGTTTGAGCTGGTGACGCCGGCCGACTACACCATCTTCGGCCTGGTGGTACGGCAAGACACCTTGCACAGCGCCGCCCAAGCGCTCGGCTTTGATGTGGACTGGGGCCGCCTGCAGGCCGCCGAAATACTGCACCCCTCTGCGGCAGCACTGAAGCAGTGCCTGCACACCTTGAGTGCATTGCTTCAACCCGAACATGCAGGGCCGGCCGATCCGGCGCACGCGCAAACCCATGCTTTGGAAGCCCTGCTGCCCTTGCTGGACACCAGCGTGGTAGATGCCGGAGTGCGCGACAGCTTCAGCCGCCGCCAGCGGATCGTGGCCGCAGCGCGGGATTACCTGCTGGCCCATCACGACCAGAGCGTCACCGTGCCCGACTTGTGTGAGCAGTTGCATGTGAGCCGGCGCACCCTGCAGTACTGTTTTGAAGACGTGCTGGGCATGACGCCGGTGCAAACGCTGCGCATCTTGCGCCTCAATGGTGCGCGACGCAACTTGCGCGGC
>JAIXVK010000071.1 GCA_027483085.1 Comamonadaceae bacterium
AAGAAGTGGATACCGCAGAAGCGCGGCTTGATTTCTTCCGGCAGCGCTTCTGACAGCTTGGTGATCGACAGGCCGGAGGTGTTGGACGCAACAATCGTGTTGGGGCCAATGAAAGGCGCGATCTTTTTGTAAAGGTCCAGCTTCCAGTCCATGCGCTCTGCGATGGCCTCAATGATGAGGTCGCAGTCGCGAAGCTGCTCGAGGTGCTCTTCGTAGTTGGCTTGGCCGATCAAGCCAGCGTCATCCACCACGCCCAAGGGGGCGGGCTTGAGCTTCTTGAGGTTGTCAATGGCACGGGTGACGATGCCATTCTTGGGGCCTTCCTTGGCGGGCAGATCAAACAGCACCACGGGTACTTTGACGTTGACGAGGTGGGCTGCGATTTGCGCGCCCATCACGCCTGCGCCGAGCACGGCGACTTTACGGACTTGGAAACGGGACATAGGTTTTCCTGAATTGGTTTACTGGATGCGGGTCCAGGTCTGCGTGCGGCCGAAGAAGGCGATAGAACCGCGCATCTCCAGCTTCTTGCCACCTTCGATGGGGGTGAGGCGGGCGTTGTATTCCTTGCCCTCTGCGGGGTCGAGAATCTTGCCGCCGTCCCAGACCTCTTTGCCTTCCACCTTCTTCACGCCACGGATGATTTCAAGCCCGACGATGGGCTTGCCTTTACGGTCATCTTTGCACTCGTCGCACTTGTCTTCGGGCTTTGCCGCAGGGTCGAGCCGCTTCTCGATGCGGGCGGTGACGACACCGCCTTCTTCGACGATGCGGATTTCCGACTTGGCCTGGCCGGTTTTATCGTCCACTTGGCGCCACAAGCCCACGGGGCTCATTTGGGCCATAGCGGCAGTGGCAGTCAGGCCGAGAGCAATTACGAGCGATGTGCGAATCATGAAAGTCTCCTGTCGTTTAAAAAGTGGATGGGGCAAACGCAGTGATTTTTTAAGCCAGAGCGGCGTTGGTGTCCATCAAAACTTTGGAGCCAGTGCGGGCAGTGCGCATCAGGGTCGCGGTTTCGGGGAACAGCTTGGCGAAGTAGAAGCGCGCGGTCTGCAGCTTGGCGGTGTAGAACGGATCGGTGCTACCGGCCGCAATTTCACGCAGGGCCACTTGGGCCATACGGGCAAAGAAGTAGCCGAACACCAAGTGACCTGCCACACGCAGGTAGTCCACGGCAGCGGCGCCCACTTCGTCAGGGTTCTGGAAACCCTTGAAGCCGACTTCGGTGGTGAACTTGGTCATCTGCTCGCCCAAGATGGCGATCGGGGTAATGAATTCAGCCATCTTTTCGTTCACGCCTTCTTCGGCCACCAGCGCGCCGACCAGCTTGCCGAACTTCTTCAGCGTGGCGCCGTTGTTGCCCAAGACCTTGCGGCCCAACAAATCCAGAGACTGGATGGTGTTGGTGCCTTCATAGATCATGTTGATGCGGTTGTCGCGCACGAACTGCTCCATGCCCCATTCCTTGATGAAGCCGTGGCCGCCGAACACTTGCATGCAGGCGTTGGTGGCAATGTGGCCGTTGTCGGTCAAGAAGGCTTTGGCAATCGGGGTCAGCAAAGCGAGCATTTCGCCGGCGTCTTTGCGCACCTTTTCATCCGGGTGGTTGTGCTCTTTTTCCAGCAACATCGAGCAGTAAACCTGCAAGGCGCGGCCGCCGTCGGCGTAAGCACGGGCAGTCATCAGCATCTTGCGCACATCGGGGTGCACGATGATGGGGTCAGCAGGCTTGTCTTTGGCCTTGGTGCCGGACAGGCTGCGCATCTGGATACGGTCTTTGGCGTAGGCCAAGGCGTTCTGGAATGCGACTTCGGTGAGGCCCAGAGACTGATTGCCCACACCCAGGCGTGCGGCATTCATCATCACGAACATGCCTTGCATACCCTTGTTGGCCTGGCCGACCATGGTGCCCACGGCGTCTTCCAGCACCATCTGGCAAGTGGCATTGCCATGGATGCCCATTTTGTGCTCGAGGCCGCCACAGTAAATGCCGTTGCGCTCACCCAAGGAGCCGTCAGCATTCACATGGAACTTGGGCACGATGAACAGGCTGATGCCTTTGATGCCGGGAGGCGCATCGGGCAAGCGGGCCAACACCAGGTGAATGATGTTGTCGGTCATGTCGTGTTCGCCGGCGCTGATGAAAATCTTGTTACCGGTGATTTTGTAGGTGCCGTCCGCTTGGGGCTCAGCCTTGGTGCGCATCAGGCCCAAGTCGGTACCGCAATGGGGTTCGGTCAGGCACATGGTGCCAGTCCATTCGCCGCTGGTCATCTTGGGCAGGTAGGTGGCTTTTTGCTCAGGGGTGCCGTGGGTTTCCAGCGCGGCATAGGCACCGTGGGTCAGACCGGGGTACATGGTCCAGGCCTGGTTGGCGCTGTTGAGCATTTCGTAGA
This sequence comes from Comamonadaceae bacterium, assembly GCA_027483085.1. Lineage (GTDB taxonomy): Bacteria > Pseudomonadota > Gammaproteobacteria > Burkholderiales > Burkholderiaceae_C > Allorhodoferax. The sequence continues at coordinate 2,400 of JAIXVK010000071.1, forward strand.
ACATGCCGTTCACCACGTAGGGCAGGCCTTGGCCGCCGTACTCAGGGTCGCAGGCCAGTGCAGCCCAGCCGCCGTCGATGTACTGGCGGTAGGCTTCCTTGAAACCTTTGGGGGTGGTGACCGCGTGGGTGGTCTGGTCGATCGTGCAACCTTCGGTGTCGCCGCTGATGTTCAGGGGGAACGCCACTTCGGCAGCGAACTTGCCGCCCTCTTCCAACACGGCGTTGATGGTTTCCACATCCATCTCAGCGTGTTTGGGGATTTGCTGCAGGTCTTGCGCCACGTTCAGCACTTCGTGCATCACAAATTGCATGTCGCGCAGGGGGGGGGTGTAAGTAGGCATGTTGCTTTCTCCTGATGAACTGGGTGGGTATGGGTGGGTTTAATCCGGGGTGACCGGGGTCACGGCGTATCGCGCAAGAATGTTGGCAAAGCCCTGATTCGCGCGCTCGATGGAACCGGGGTTTTTGAGAAAACGGGCCTCGTAGTGCAAGGCGAGGATCAAGCCGTGGATCTCAAATGCCATTTGCTGCTCGTCGGCATCCGAGCGCAGGTGACCACATTGCTTGGCCAAGACGACGGCGCGGTACAGCGCGCTGAGCCAGGTTTGGACCGAGAAGGCCAGCGCATCACGCACGGGGCCTGGTCGGTCATCGAATTCGACGGCACCGCTGATAAAGATGCAGCCAGATTGGATTTCTACCGCGACACGCTTCATCCAATTGCCGAACAGCGCCTGGACGCGCGGCAGCCCGCGATCAGCATGGAGTGCCGGGTAAAACACTTCTTGCTCGAAGCGGCTGAAGTATTCGCGAACCACCGAGATTTGCATCTCTTCGCGGGAGCCAAAGTGCGCAAACACACCGGATTTGCTCATTTGGGTGACTTCTGCAAGCACCCCGATGCTCAAGCCTTCGAGGCCAATCTGCGTGGCGAGGCCCAAAGCGGCCTCGACGATAGCGGCCTTGGTTTGCTGGCCTTTTTGCATCGCACGTCGAGCGGGCGCGCGCTTGGTAGCGGGCTCGGTAGAGGAGTGCTCGATAGCGATTTCAGCGGCAAGCGACATAAACGAGTGGCAATCAAAATAGAACGATCGTGCTATTTTGCAGCATTTCACTCAACGCTGTGAAGTACCCACCCCCTCTAGAGGGTCACTTCTAAGGCAAACTAGGGTTTACCCCAGCATCAAACCCAATGCGCTGTCGAGGTGCTCCGACGGCAAGCGCTTGAACCCGGATCGGGCAAAGCGCTGCAAGCGGCCCGCCACAAAAGCCACCGCCGT
>JAIXVK010000178.1 GCA_027483085.1 Comamonadaceae bacterium
CACCGCAAAAGCCCCCAGAATGGTGCCGATCACAGAGGCGCTGTAGCCCCGTTCATGGCCGAGCACCGGCACCACAAAGGTGTGCACATCCCAGCAGCTGGAGAGCAACCAATTCACCAGCAGCAACCGGCGCATGATCGGCTCTTTGAGCAGCGGCCACGCGCTGGGTGCGACTCCTCCCTCGTGCACGATGGGCTCCAGCTCGCGGGTAGAGCGCACGCACAACCACGCTAACGAGGGCAACAAGGCAGTGAGTGCAAATGCCGCCACAAAACCATTGCGGTCTGCTGCACTGCCGCCGAACCAGACACCCGCATAGTCAATCAGCAAGCCCGCACACACAGGCCCCAAAAAGTTGGAGATCGCCGGGCCGATGGACAACCAGCTGAACACACGGCGCAAATCAGTCGCATCTGCCGCCGCACGCCCGACATGGCGTTGTAGAGCAATCGAAGCCGCGCCGGTGGCACCGCCCATCATCAGGGCGGCAAAACACAGCACGACGAAATGAGGAAAAACCACCGCCGCGCTAGCGCCTATCGTGGCGGCCACCACTGCCCGGGATACCGGCTTGCGCAGACCATGGCGGTCTGCAAAGCGACCTGCCGGCAGGGCCAAAAACACCTGCGACAAAGAGAACAAAGCCAGCAAAAAACCCACCGCCAAAGGGCCATACCCGTGTTGTAAGGCCCACAACGGCGCAGCCAGTCGCATGCCCGCCATACTGGCATGCAGACAAACGTGTCCGCTGATCAAGCGCAGCAGCGCCCTGGGGCCCTGCTGTGGGTCAGCTGCGGATGGCGCGGAGGGGTGAAGGCCGCTCATAGACCGGCACCGTCAGCATCCCGGTCCAGATCGCGGTCTATGGGCAACAGGGCTTGCGCCTGAGTGTCCGGCAAGGCCTCCACTTTTTTGAGTGCTCGCCCCATGGCGCGGCTGCGCACTTCGGCGCTGTCCAGGGTTTTGAGCACCGTCTCGGTTTGCGACTTGACCTTGGCCAGCACATCGCCGAACTTGCTGAACTCGGTTTTGACAGCACCCAGCACCTGCCAAACCTCGCTGGAGCGCTTTTCCAAGGCCAAGGTGCGAAAGCCCATTTGCAAGGAGCTGAGCATGGCCAACAAGGTGGTGGGCCCTGCCAAGGTAATGCGGTGTTCGCGCTGCAAAGCCTCCATCAGCCCGGGGCGGCGCAGCACCTCGGCATACAAGCCTTCGGTCGGCAGGAAAAGGATGGCGAAATCCGTGGTGTACGGGGGCTCCACATACTTCTCGGAAATCGACTTGGCTTCCAGCCGGATGCGCATTTCCAGCGCCTTGCCTGCCGCCTCGGCAGCGGCAGCATCCGCCCTGCCCTGCGCGTCGAGCAAGCGCTCATAGTCCTCGTTGGGGAACTTGGCGTCAATCGGCAGCCACAAGGGCTCGCCGTTGTCGGACTTGCCGGGCAGCTTGATGGCGAAATCCACCACGTTCTTGCTGCCGGGACGGGTGGCGACTTGCATGGCGTACTGGTCAGGCACAAACACTTGCTCCAAGAGGGATGCCAGTTGTGCCTCGCCGAACATGCCACGAGTTTTAACGTTGGTGAGCAGGTGCTTTAAGTCGCCCACGCCCTGCGCGAGCGACTGCATTTCGCCCAGCCCTTTGTGCACCTGCTCCAGCCGCTCGGCCACCTGTTTGAAGCTTTCGCCCAAACGGGCTTGCAAAGTGGTTTGCAGCTTTTCGTCCACCGTGGCGCGCATTTCGTCGAGCTTGGCAGAGTTGGTGGTTTGCAGCTGGGCCAGTTGGGCTTCCAGTGTTTGGCGCACTTCGGCCATGCGGCGGGCGTTGGATTCGCTCAGGGCACTGAGTTGGTGGGCCAGCGTGTCGGACAGGGTCTTTTGCAACAACGCAAGTTGCTGGCCGAAGGCGTCGATCTGCGTGTTCTGGGTGCGGGTGGCTTCGGCGGCTTGCTGCACCAAGCTTTTTTGAAACATGGCCAGGTTTTGCGCCAACTCTTGGCGACTACTGCGCGCGCTCTCTTGTACCTCGCGGCGCAGCTCGCGCTCCACGCGTTCGCTGCTGCTTTGCAAGCGCGCCAACAGCTCCTGGCGCTGGGCCTCCAGTTGCGCCAGCTCTTGGGCTCGGGCCTGCGGATCGTTGGCCGTGCGACTGCGCAAAAGCAACACCAGCAGTACCAGTTGCAACAGCCCCAAAACCACTCCCGCCATGACCATCCACTCCGTCATAGATTCCTTCTAGCTATGCATCATTTCGACCGCTAGCGCCCATTAAATATGCGCGAGCAGCTATGAATTCAATAGCAAATATAAACACAAGACCTGTTCCGCACTTGTGTGAACATGCCCCTCCCGGAGCGCTCTAACGTCGCACTGCGCCCAGTGTGTTCACGGGGGTGAGCACCTCGCCGCTCGCAAAAAAGCGCAGCAGATTGTCCGCAGCCAGTTGGGCCATGGCACGTCGCGTGGCGAGCGTCGCGCTGGCAATGTGCGGGGTCAGCACCACGTTGGGCACTGTCAACAGGTCCGGGTGCACTTGCGGTTCGCCCTCAAACACGTCCAGCCCGGCCGCAGCAATCTGCCCGCTGCGCAGGGCATGGGCCAGCGCAGCATCGTCCACAATGCCGCCCCGCGCAATGTTGGTCAGGGTGGCGGTGGGCTTCATTAGCGCCAACTCTGCAGCACCGATGGTGTGGTGCGATTCGGCCGAGTACGGCACCACCAGCACCAGATGGTCGGCTTGTGCGAGCAGCGTCGCTTTGTCTACATACTGCGCGCCACACGCGGCTTCCAGCCCTGCATCGAGGCGGCTGCGGTTGTGATAAATAACCTTCATGCCGAAACCATGGAAGCCGCGCCGCGCAACGCCCTGGCCGATGCGGCCCATACCCAGAATGCCGAGTGTGGCGCCATGGATGTCGCTGCCGCAAAACATGTCGTAGCTCCAGCGCTTCCACAAACCGGCACGCAAAAAGTGCTCGCTCTCGGCCATGCGGCGGGCGGTGGCCATCATCAGCGCGAAGCCGAAGTCGGCGGTGGTCTCGGTCAGCACGTCCGGGGCATTGGTGCCCTGCACGCCGCTGGCCGTCATGGCCGGCACATCGAAGTTGTTAAAGCCCACGGCCATGTTGGCGCAAATTTTGAGTTGCGGGCAAGCCTGCAGC
>JAIXVK010000569.1 GCA_027483085.1 Comamonadaceae bacterium
AAATTCAGTTTCCAAAGGTTTCCATGCAAGTCTCCTACGTACATCTGCGCGACTTCGCGCCATGATCCGAAGGTGATTTGAAAATTGGCCACGCCCGTAGGCTTTGTCAGTGAGGTTGTCGCATCAAAGGGAAGACTTATTTTGTAATAGTTGGGCTCACTCCCTGTTGAGGTCCACGCTGTGCCCGCTGGTTTGTCCAAGGCGAGCAAGAAAATCGTGGGTGCGCCAGTGCTACTGAAGTTCCCCAGACCATCGTTCACATAGTTGTTCACTCCACTTGCGACCGCAGCAAACCAGCGGAAGGTGGGGGTGGTCGCACTGGGGTCACTGGTCCTCATTTTGACGAGTTTGGGCGCACCAATGACAAAACCCATATCTGGATCGTGTAGCTGGGTGAACTCCCACATCACCTTACTCGCACTGAAGCTGGTCGGATCCGTCACGTCCAAAGCGTATACGCCCCGCCCGCCACCGCCCGTGCCGCCAACTAGCACGGTTTTCCAATCGCTGGCAGTGGCCGTCGTGGAGTTTGCAATCTTGACCTCACCGACTACCGGCGTTGCGTCTACATAGCTTTGGTGGTTGGCCGCATAGGTCGGGGACGTCAGCGCTGCAAGCTTAGGGCCCATCCAGCTCGGGATGTAGCCAAACAACTCGTCTCCAGTCGATGCGTTAAACGCATGTAGCATGCCATCGTTGGCACCCACGTAAACAGCGGCAGTGCGAGCTGCATTGGCAGTCACGAAAAGCGAGTAGCTTTCGTCGCTGGCGGTGCTGGAGGAGGGGGCACCTGAATAGACAACCCCCGAATTCACAATATCTCCCAGCAGTCTTCCGCTACGCTGTCTGAAAGTTGAGCCGTCGCGGGAGTTGGAGCCTCGTAGGTAGTCAAGGCGGTCTGAGCCAAGTGTGTCGGCAGGTGACGATGGCGTGAGCTTGGCCAGGTTGGTTTTTAAGTCGGTATCAATGTCTGCCCATTTAAAGTCAGTGGCAACCGGAGATGGGTTGGTGCTTGTCCGACCTACTGCAATCTTGCGTGTTGTTGCAGGATTCGTCATGGCGGTGAGTCGGGCCGCTGCTGACCAATTGGCGGTGGTTCCGATCACCAGTTGGTTAGCCGTATTCAGGGTGAGTGGCGTAGAAATCACGTCGCCAGACCAATTCGCTGTGTCAAATGCTGCCTGGTAAAAGGCAGTACCAGTTGTTGTGATGTTTGAGCTTTGGCGTGCTGCGCCGGCGATGCTTCGTGCCTGAGTGGACGCTCTCGAAAAAATCTCATCAAATGCAGTCAAGATGCCGCGCGCGCTGCTCTGTAAATAGTAAGAGTTGGCTTCACCTGCAGGCCGCGCTGTGTCTTGCCACACATTGTTGTTGGCGTTTCCATCTTTGTCCTTGAAGGGGTTTCCCTGGGTGTTGTAGGGATTCCCCTCGGTGTTCGAAGGGTCTGTTTCAAAGCCGCCGTATTTCGCTGCCATGAAAAACTGGTTGGCGAATCGGCGGTAGTCTCTCTGCCCGGTGGTTTCAGCCGCTGTACCGCCGTTGGAGCCGTTTTCGTTCACGTCAAATGTGAAGGTGCGTACCCGTAGGCCAGGCCGCTGTTTGGCAGGTGCATTGGTCCAGTCGCTGCCGCGGATGTCATGGGTTCTTGCCCAATAGGCCGAGCCCATTATTTGCGATCTATCGGTGGCGGAGGGGACACTGTTGTTGGCGCCGTTAGGATTGCCGGTCGTCCGAGTGTCACCTTGTCCGTCTACGTAGCTTGCAACTTCATTTTTTTCGAATTTTTGAACAATCGTTCGCCATGCATTGATGTTGGGAATGTTATTGGCTGCATCTGCTGTCGGCAAGCGGTTGCCGTCGTGGGTGTTGACATCCCCAATCACCACAATATTCGCTTTGGTGCACGAGTAATCGGCGGTCGAGGTGCGGGAGCCTCCGTAGGGGTCTGTCCAGGTGGTGTAAATCGGAAACCCGTCATACATAGCAGTCGTTAAGGAGCTGATTGCGGCCGATGATGGCCCCAAGCCTTGCAGATAACGCAATGTCTCGTAGTGCAATTCACCTACGGGGTCAAATTTTTTATAAACGCCCGGAGTGCCCGTGCGACCAAATTTATTGAGATAGTTGATAACGCCTGAGATGTTGAAGCTTGTGTCTCCATCGGGGTTTGCCTTCAGCACACCGGTGGTTAGATCCCATTCAATGTTGGGGTTGCCGGTAGTGGGTGTGTTTTCTTGTCCCAATTCATCAAACGTTTTATTACCCACGTATTTCATGGGCGCACGCAACACGCCGCCATACCTGCCAGAGCTGTAACTGGCGGTTTGGTCCAAGGCGTAGCCAAAGGCGGCCAGTCGTAAGGCATCGCTGTATTTTTGGATAACGCCGGTTGGTTTGTACTTACCGTTGGGGTATTGCTTACAAAGGTTGTAGTCGCGGCTATCTGTCAGCGTACCGGCGGTGCTGGTGCAGACATTCACCCGTGCGTAGAAAAAACCATCGCTGTTGAGCCCGGCAGCGCCAGCGGGAGGTGTGCCGTCTCGGAAATAGCACCGCTTCACGGTCCCGACGATCGGATCTCCGAAGGTTGCGTTGTTGCAAGCTACACCAGTCGTGCTGGTGACTGGGGCAACTTTCCAAGTTGTGCCAGCGCCGTACCAAACCTCCTTGCTACCGCTAAAAGCGCACGTTCCACCCTCCGCTGAACAATTGGTCATCCCGGTCGAAGGGAGTGCTGAAGATGAATTCACCACCGGTCCAAAGGCGGGGGCGGCGACAGTGACGCCAAGCGTATAAGCACTGGTGTCAGTACAACTACCGGTTCGCGATGTTCCGAAATAGATTCGGTTCAAAGTATTTGCCACCCAAATGTCGTTGGTGCCGGCTTGGGTAATCAGCAGGTTGGGCACTGCGCCCCAATACCGCCCCGAGCCTCCTCCATCTCTCGACAGTTGTTTCGCCGGAAAGTTGCTGTTATTCCACATACAAGTCGGATCCCCATTGGGAATGACCGCGCGCTGCAACAGGGTGAGCGAATCGGTATCAATGTAGCGATCGCCGCCTGAAAGCGCGAGTCGCAGCATGTCAATCGCTGAGCTGGAGGCCCAATTTAAGAAGTTGCCGCTAAATGCGTCGGTGCACATACGTGAAACGGCGGCCCCTGATCGGTCAAAGCGTTTGTAGTCTGCAATAGTCTCCGTGCCGCGCAGCGTTTCAGTTGGTGCGTTGTTGTAGGTGTAGCAACTTTCAGCGTCGTAGTAACCCAGGTACTCTGTGGTGTTGGAGTAGTTGTTATCTGTGCCGGAGCCGGAGGGATATTGAGACCCCACGGTTGGGAACTCTACTGATAGCGATAGTGCAATGGCCGGTTTGTCGCTGGCGGGTGGGGCGTACAGAGGGTCTGCGGCAAGATTCACTGGGGGAATACTGGGCGGGGCGAGTTGGCTGTTCGCGAGAAATGCGAAGCCGACGCCCCCGAAAAGGAGTGCCGCACTAACTACAAAGCTGGTTTTCGACCGCAGAAGTCGAGTGATGTTGGGCAGATTCAGTTGCATAGTAGGTCTCCGGTTAGTTCCGGTAAATCATTTGAAGCACGGCTTGTGCTTCCAGGCGTGGTCCAAAACCCATTGCGGTTACCCGGTAGATGTGGGCAGGAGTAGGGTTGGTGAGATCGCGGTCTTCGGGGTCTCGAATAGGTTCAATCACGTAGCGAGGCTCACGAATGGGCTGAATTCCGTTTCCGGTTTGGAGACTTGCACCAGTGAAATCACCGTATTCAGTCGTTTGAGCACTTGTCGTGTTGGTTTCAAAATTGGCAGTGAGCCAAGCAGGCTTACCCGTGAGCACCATCGCGCACAGCCCTCGTGAATTGCCTGAAGTTCCACATCCGCCCACAAACGCTGATACGTCCTTGCTGTTTGCAAAAAGTGACCGCCGAGTAGAGGGCCCCGGGCCGAAGATATCGTTCTCAGCGTCAATCAATGCGGCTTCAGCCGACTGCCAAGCAACTTGCATATCTCGGTCGGAGCGTGCACTGCGCTCGCTCAGCATAGAAATTTGTACGCCAGCCACTCCTGCAATTGAGACGACGGTAAGCACCATAAGCACTACGATCAACGAGGCGCCTTTATTTTTAGTGGGCGAGGAGTGCGTCCGCCGGTAGGTAGAGTTGATGCTCACAGGTTTTGCTCATTTCGGAGGTGGATCGTGAAGCTGGTTTGCAATCGTAGACGTCGATCTGCCGGGGCGACCAGTACGGTGCCCGGGTCATTCGCGGCGTCCGCGAAGGCAGAGCCCAACGCCGCACTGGCGGACGCTTTGGCATTTCCGAGTGGGTAAAGTGTTTGAGAGGCTGTTTCTTGGGTTGCGCCGACGTTACTCCGCAAGATGAGACCTACCTTAATGCTCCTGACCATCTGCCAATTGGCTTTCGTCGCTGCATCGTTGCCCGCGACGATCAATTGGTCTGCCCGCATGTATCGGTCTGTCACAGAGTCGTTGTCCCCATCGACGCCGTAGAGCACTTGGAAGTTCTCTACGCCTTCCACTAATGGTTGTCCGGCGCCCGCACCTGTGCGACACATGAGGGCTGGTTGCCCTCGACTTTCAGCTACGTATAAAACGCTCATCAGTCGATCATCGCGGTCTATGGAAATGGTGGTGGCAGGATTGCCCATGCAATCGATGACTCCCTCGTCTACCCGACCAGAGCCGGGGTAAGTTTCTGGGGCTTGGTATCGCAAAATCAGTACATCGCTACCGTAGCCAGTTGCGCTGGCTGTTTTTGCTGTAGAAGTCACCAAAATGCCCGAAATACTGGGTGTGCCGTTGGTGAAGCCTGAAATGTTAGGCGGCTGTGTGCTGGAGGCGCCTGACGCTGCTACTGCTGCGTAACGCACATCTTGGTAGCCTGTTTGCACAGACAGCCTCTGGATGATGTCTGTCGCAAATCGGGCGTTATCCCGCAACTGCGAGGCTGAATCGACAGTGGAGAAACCCTGTCGACTGACCACAATTGCAGAAAAGGCCGCGAGAGCAATTACGGAGCTTATGACCAATGCCACCAGAAGCTCTATCAAAGTCAGGCCTGCTTGTCTGCTTTTATGTGGGGGGTATGGCTTCACAACGAGCTCCCAGGTGTTAGCGCGAGAACAACTGATGGTGCTGCAGCCCCTGCCCCGGTTACTTTTTCTAGTGAGCTTGCCGGGCTTAGAGATTTGTTGGTGGATGTCTTTGTCCAACCGATTTTCAATACCTTAGTCGCGCCGGCGCCTGCAGTGCATCCCCACTGTGGCTGACCTGCCGCGGTGTAAGGTGCCGTGTCGTCGCAAACGACCACTCTGGCGCCTGGCAGCTCCGCATCAACTCGTGCTAACCATTCCGTCATTGCAGCGTTGGCAATATTTTTTTGTGTTTCAGTGGCATTTGCGCCTGCACATGGGTTGGCCGATGCGGTAGTCAGAGAATTACTTACCTTCAGGCAGTATGACGGCGTTGGTGCAGTCATTGGTGTACTGAAGTCTCCATGAAACGGGTTGCCGGTTGTGAGCATCGCAACGTCTTTGTTGCCTCGAATCATTTCTGCCAACTCTCTTGCAAGTGCGAGCGCGGACGATTGGATCCGAGCCTCCCTGTTCGATTGAAGAGCCGATGCTTGCAATCCAACAGCGCCAAGGAGGCCGAAAGACAGAATTACCACTGATATCAAAATCTCAATCAAGGAAAAACCCCCCATCTTTGCTGCGTCTGGTTTTCCAAGGCTTGGTGTGTGACGTATGAATTTCTGCATGGTTGAAGTTTATTTATCCAAGCTAAGGTAGCAAGGTCCTATGCCACCGCTCATCCCAGTCAAGCGGCCGCTTGGCAAGCGGTACGCGTGCTAAGTGAACGAGTACCTCTTTTATTGTTATTTCTCAGCTCGACGGACTCTTAAGACATTGGGTCCAATAAAATGGAAAAATAATAGGGGGTTGAATGTTGATGTATACGGCAGGTTTTTTCGCAACAACGCTTGCGGCTGTCTTCTTGGTGCTCTCAAAGGATTGGCATGGTCACTTCAGTATGGACGGCACCTCTGGAGTGCAAAAACACCATGTGAATCCGACGCCGCGTATTGGCGGTGTCGCTGTCATGTGTGGATTAGCAGCTGTTTGGATGCTTGCCGCAGAACCTGTCAAGCAGTTGCTGGGCCCGATGCTGATTGCTGGCCTGCCTGCGTTCGTGGCTGGTTTGATTGAGGATGTCACTAAAAAGGTGGGCGTTTTGCCGCGATTGCTAGCGACTATGTTTAGTGGTGCTGTTGCTTGGTACATCACGGGCGTGTCGATGCAGAACACTGGCGTTGACGTGCTTGACCAACTACTAGCCTTTACTCCAGTGGCTGTACTTTTTACGGCATTTGCTGTTGGGGGCGTGGCTAACGCGGTCAACATCATTGATGGCTTCAACGGTTTGGCCTCGGGATCTATGGCGATCATGCTTGCTGCAATGGGGCTCATTGGTTTGCATGTTGGCGACGTAGCTGCATCAACGGTTTGTTTTTCAGTAGCAATTGTTGCTCTTGGCTTTGGTGCCGTAAATTGGCCACTGGGCAAGATTTTTCTGGGCGATGGTGGTGCTTATTTACTGGGTTTTCTATTGGCATGGCTCGCGGTACTGCTACCCATGCGAAATCCAGAACTTACTGCTTGGACGACCATGCTCGTGTGTGCCTATCCTGTTTTAGAGGTGGCGTTTTCTGTGCAGCGTCGCAGGAAGCGTGAGGGGCATCACCCAGGCCAACCTGACAAGGCTCACTTGCACCACTTTATTCACCGACGTGTGGT
>JAIXVK010000303.1 GCA_027483085.1 Comamonadaceae bacterium
GACCTACTCCAGTAGCCGCTACTACCAGCCGGTGGTCGGGCAAAGCCAGAACTACATCTACAGCGGCACCAGCGAGAACAGCGAAATCAAGCTCTCCCGTTTGGTCTACCGGGATGCAGTGCGCAAATCCACCCTGAGTCTCAAAGGATGGCAGCGCAAGAGCAACAACTACATTGACGACACTGAGGTTCAGGTCCAGCGCCGCGTCGTAGGTGGCTGGGAGCTCGGAGCAGACCACAAAGACATGCTGGGTGACGCCACATTAGAGGGTAGCTTGGCCTACAAGCGCGGTACCAAAGACTTTGACTCCATGCCCGCACCCGAGGAAGCCTTCGGCGAAGGCACCTCCAAGCTGGGACTCCTTGTGCTGGACGTGAACGTCAGCAAGCCTTTCAAGGCAGTAGGGCAGAACTTCCGATACAGCGGAGCACTCCGGCTGCAAGACAACACCACCCCGCTGACACCGCAAGACCGCTTTGCCATTGGCGGTCGCTACACCGTGCGCGGGTTCGATGGCGAGTCGAGTCTGGTGGGCGAACGCGGATGGACCCTCCGCAACGACTGGAGCATGGCACTGGGCGATTCCGGGCATGAGGTGTATGTGGGGCTGGACGCCGGTGAGGTCAGTGGGCCCAGCAGCCAGAACCTGGCAGGCAAGCATCTCGCAGGTGGCGTCATCGGGTTGAAGGGCAGCCTCAAGCGTTTCAAGGCCGCCCTGCAGTACGACCTGTTTGCGGGAGCTCCCATCGACAAGCCCTCCGGATTCAAGACAGCCGAGACTGCCGCCGGTTTCAGTCTTTCCATGAGCTTCTAGGACTGCATGATGAACACCCGCTCTTGGAAAGTAATTGCACCGGCTTTGATCCAGTCACAGAGTGATGCGGATTCGCCTAGCGATGCAGAGATATTCGGAAGTACCGTGTGGCTATGGATGCAGGGTCCCAATCACCGCAATCTGCCCCTGCATGCCTTGGACCGGCTCCTGCTCCCCGCAGTACGGTCACAACAGTTTGCCTTGGTGATGGAGACCGATGCACAAACTACCCGCCCAGTGGCCTACATGGCGTGGGCCAACCTCAGTGCAAAGGCTGAGAGCCGCTATATCGCCAGTCCTTTGTACGGATTGAATGAAGATGACTGGAATAGCGGAGACCGTATGTGGTGCACCGAATTCTTTGCGCCACAGTCGTCCCCCCGAAGGGTGATACGACTCTTGGCCCCCCTGTTTGCCCGTGCCAGCTTCCGCTACCTAAGTCACCGGAGTAACGAGCGTGGAGCCAAAGTATTCACCTTCCGAGGCACGCAGGTGGATCCTGCCTATGCCCGGCAGTGGTGGAGGGACCGCCCCATGCTGGCGTATCAAGAAACAGCCGTCCAAACCAGTTAACCACATCCAACAAAGCGCCGCACCCATCGTTAAAGGGTGACGCTCGCAGGGAGTCCGACATGAACAAGCATCTTTACCGCATCATCTTCAACACCCGCCGAGGTATCCGCATGGCCGTTGCTGAGACTGCCGCCTCGCAGGGCAAAGCTGCGTCGGGGGAGGGCGCTGCCAGTGGAGATACGCGGGACATCAGCGTTTGTGCATCAAACAGCTCACTTGCGCAGATGGCGCAAGCGCAAACTGCTACTAAAACCATAGCAATTTCGCTGGCCTTGCTGGGCTTGCCCCTGTGGCTGCAAGCCCAAGTGATCGCAGACCGCAGTGCTCCAGCGAACCAGCTGCCCACCATCCTTAGTACTGCCAGCGGCGTTACCCAAGTCAACATCCAGACGCCCAGTGCGGGCGGCGTCTCGCGCAACACCTACAGCCAGTTTGATGTGGGTAGCAAAGGTGTGATCCTTAACAACAGCCGCACTGATACCTCGACGCAGATCGGCGGCTACGTGCAAGCCAACCCGTGGCTGGCCACGGGTGGTGCACGAGTCATCCTCAACGAGGTTAATTCTTCCAATGCCAGCCAAATCAGGGGCTACGTCGAGGTGGCAGGCCAGCGAGCCGAAGTCATCATTGCCAATCCGGCAGGCATTGCCGTCAACGGCGGCGGCTTCTTGAACGCAAGTAGCGTCACCCTCACCACTGGCAATGTGGTGATGAACGCCGGCAACCTGGACTCCTTCAAGGTCCGCGGCGGCACTATCGCCATCGAGGGCGCGGGCTTGGACACCAGCACCGCTGACTACACCAACATCCTCTCCCGGGCCCTGCAAGTCAATGCCGGCATCTGGGCCAAAGACCTGAAAGTTGCCACCGGCTCGAACGACATCAGCGCCGCTAGCGCCGCAGCTCCCATAGCCACTGCCAACCCCACAGCAGCCACAGGCCCCACCCCAGCCTTTGCATTGGACGTTGCCTCTCTAGGCGGCATGTATGCCGGCAAAATCCATCTCATCGGCACCGAAGCAGGCTTAGGCATACGTAACGCTGGAACGATTGGCGCATCTGCCGGCGATGTAACCGTTACCAACGACGGTTGGATCAGCAACACCGGCTCGGTCTACGCTACCGGCAACACCAGCATCACCGCCCAAGGCAACGTTAGCAACACCGGCAGTGGCCTGATTGCCGCCGGTGGTAACACCACGGTGTCCGCACAAGGGGCAGGCAGCCAAGTGAATGTCGCCACGGGAGCCACGGTTGCCGCCGGCATGAGCACCACGGGTGCCATCGGTAGCGCGGGCAACCTGACGATCAGCTCCGCCAACAGCACCTCTGTTCAAGGCCAGTTGGTTTCTGGTGGGGACACGGCATTGAATGCCAGCAGGCTAGTGCTGGATAACGCAAAGGTCAGTGGCCAAAACATCCAGCTGGCGGCCAGGACTTCCGACATCTCGGCCCAGCAAGCCACCGTCACCGCCACCGAGGCCCTGAGCGCCTCGACCCAGACCCGACTGGTCACTGATGGCGCCATCGTTACCGCCAAGCAGCTCAA
>JAIXVK010000380.1 GCA_027483085.1 Comamonadaceae bacterium
CTCGCATCCAGCTTGGGCAGCAAAGCCGCATTGGCGGTGGTGCGCTGTGCGCGGGCGGACTCCACCCTCGCCAGTGCCTGGGCCACATTGGGGCTGACGGCTTGTGCGGCATCGATCAGCTCCACCAACAACGGATCACCCTGCTTCTGCCACCACTGGGCCAGCGAGCCTACCGCCCCTTGGTGGGGCAAAGGAGCCTGCCATTGCAAGGCAGGAGCGGCATCGACTTTGGCAGGCGGCATGACGATGGCACACCCGCTCAACATCAGTGTGAGCGCCAGTGCCACATAGGCGGGCTTGGGGGTTCGTAAATGCATGGAGTTCATGGGGCTTGGAGTGAGGTGTATTCAGGGGAATGGGCAGGAGCTGGAGCTTTGGCGCCGCGCCGGAGCGCTTCGGCATCTACCAGCACCAGGGCATAGGACACCAGACGGTCCAGATAGGCATCCAAGGCCTGCGGCGTGTTGACCAGGCCGGGGCGGATCTGGGTGTACAGGTCATTGCCCACATGGAGCATGACGCCCAAGCCACTGATGGTGAAAGCGAGCCGGTGGATATCGTCATCCGCTTCAGCGAGCCCGACATGCCGGCAAAGCCCGCGGGTCAGGGCCATGTGGGCGGGGGCGATGTTGGCGTCAATTTCGTGCTGCCAGGCGCCGGTGGGCTCCAGCATTTCGCGAAAGCAGAGCTTCATGTACTGCTGCTGGGTGACATGGCCCTGCTTGAGCGGCTCCAAAAAGCTGGACAACAAGCCGCGCATCGCCTGCTCCAGCGTGACATCGCTGCCATCTAAGGCTTCAGGTGGCAACGGCGGGTTGGTGCGCGGGTCAGAAAACACGGCGCGATAAAGACCGGCCTTGTCACCGAAGTAGTAGCTGATGGACGCCACATTGGCCTGCGCAGCCTGGGCAATCTCACGGATGGAGGTCTTGGCAAAGCCCTGCTCCGCAAACAGTTGCAACGCAGCATCCAACAGGCGGTTGCGCGCCTCGACCCCGTCGCTGCGGATCGGCTTGGGGGAAATAGTCTCAGGCAAAGGAATCGACATGGGTGCCGATTCTAAGCATATAAATCAAACGTTTGATTAAACTACGATGACAGAGAGGGTTTTGGGCTCAACAAAACATAGATTCACGGAAGACGCCACCTGCCTGCAAGCGGCATTCCATGCCCTGCGCCTGTAGCACCAGAAAGCCATTCTGTGCGGGCTCCAGCTCCAAAGCGAGTGGCTGATCCCACGTTGATGGGACGGAAATTCTGAGGATGGAAGGCTGCCCTTCCAGGCGCAACGCCCCGCTCCGCACGCGACCGAACAAGGCTGCGGTGGGCACAGGCGTGCATCGCTTGAGCACCAGCTCCACGCCCTGCAAAAAGCCGCTAATTGAAGGGTCACCGGGCGCATGGCGAGTCGCTGCCACGGCGGAAAACACCACATGCAGATCGTCACCCTGCCAGAGGGCTTGACGGATTTCGGAGTCCGCAAATTCCATCTCGAACGTGGTTTGCGGGTCCATACAGGCCGACCCGCTCAGTGCCCGTGCCCGAGGCTGCTGACCAAGGCCACCAGACCGATACCCACACCCAGCCAGGCAATTTGCGCAGCCGTTTCGCGCGCGCTCAAGCGCTTTTGTAACTGGGGAATCAGGTCCGCCAGCGCCACATAAATGAAGCTGCTAGACGCCACCGCCAAGAAGTAAGGCAAATAGTCCTGCAACTGGTCGACCAGCCAATAGCCGACGAGGCCGCCCAAAGCGGTTACGGCGCCCGCCAAAGTGACCTTGATCAGCGCAGCCTGCTTGTTGGTAGAGCCATTGCGCAGCACCATCAGGTCCCCCATGTGGTGGGGCACCTCATGGGCTAGCACCGCCAAGGCCGCGATGGCACCCAAGCGCAAATCCGCCACAAAGGCAGACGCGATCAGCACACCGTCCCCAAAGCAATGCACGCTGTCGCCTGTAAGAATGGCCCAACTGCCGACCGGTTTGCCCGCCCCATGGCTGTGCCCGTGGTGGTGTGCATGGTGACCATGATCGTGGTCGTGATGAGCCTCATGGCTATGCGCCGCAGGACCATGGTGATGCTCGTGGCCGTGGTGCCAGAGCTCCGCTTTGTCCAAGAGAAAGAAAAAAACCAGACCGATGAGCAGCACCATGAACAGGTCATGGGCACCGGCCTGGCTCTCGAACGCTTCAGGGAGCAGATGCATGAAGGCAGTGGCCAACAAGGCCCCTGCCGCCAGACTCAACATATGCTGGGTATAACGGGCCAGTGCACCGAAGCTCAGTGCTGCTGCCAACCACACACTCCCTATGCCGGCCACCAATGTGCCGGCCACAATTGCCAGAAGAATCAAACAACGCCCTTTGCCTTGAACCAGGCCAATGTGCGCTTGAAGCCATCAGCAGCTTCTTTGGCACGGTAGCTCGGACGGTAGTCCGCGTGGAAGGCGTGCCCGGCTTCGGGGTACACCACAAACTGCGAACCCTTGGCAGCTTTGTTGCCCTTTTTGCCCGCAGCAGCCAAAGCCTTTTTCATGTCGTTGACTGTCGTGACAGGAATGCCCGTGTCTTTGGCGCCATACAGGCCCAAAACAGGTGCGTTCAGGCTCTCGGCCAGATCAATCGGATTCTTGGGAGTCAACTCGGAAGGGGTACCCACCAAACGACCGTACCAGGCCACACCGGCCTTGACGTCTTTGTTGTGCGCTGCGTACAACCAGGTGATGCGACCGCCCCAGCAGAAACCGGTAACCGCCACTTTTTTGGTGTTGCCACCGTTGTCGGCAGCCCATGCCAATGCGCCATCCAAATCAGCCATGACTTGCTCGTCAGGCACTTTGGAAACTACTTCGGCCAGCAATTTGCCGATGTCGGTGTATTGCGACGCATCGCCTTGGCGGGCATACAAGTCTGGCGCGATGGCCAAGTAGCCGGCTTTGGCAAACCGGCGGCAGGTATCGGCAATGTATTCATGCACACCAAAGATTTCTTGCACCACCAACACGATGGGTAAGTCGGTCTTGTCGGCCGGTGCGGCGTAGTAGAAGGGAACGCTCTCTCCCGCCACGTCGTAAATCTCGGAACCGGTGACTAGTCCGTCAGCAGGTGTGCTGATTGCGGTTTGCGCCATGATGGGCATCGCCGTGGCCGCGTAACCGACACCGAGAGCCGCCATGATGGCGGTGCGGCGTGTGGCGCCTGCTTCGGTGGTGCGACCGGGGCGCAAAGAGTCCAATTCGTTCTTTAAATTTTCCAGCATGGGTGTCTCCATAGTTTTTGAAGCGCAAGCGCAAGTGTAGGCAATTACCTACCCTTGCGACGCAACAAGCAGACTACAGGAAATCAGGGCAGCCCACTATTAGAACGTTTCCCAATCGTCGTCTCCACCTGCGGGTGTAGACCGGTTTGAAGCAGTCACGACAGGTTTTTGCAAGCTTGGCATCGGGGCAGCAGCGGGTTTCGGTGCGGGTGCGGGCTTGCGCGGGCTGGCTTTTGCCGATGCAGTGGTGCGGGCTTGGGGGCCGGCAGCATCGCCGGTACGACGCTCTGGCCCTTTGAAAGCGGTGCTGGGTTTACCGGAGCGCACAGGTACCGGTGCCAACGAAGGGCCCGACATGCTGCCTGTAACCTTGAACACGGCCACAGCCTGTTTCATACGGTCTGCTTGCTCGCGCAGGCTTTCGGCGGCGGCCGCGCTCTCCTCGACCAATGCCGCGTTTTGCTGCGTCATTTGATCGAGATTGCCGATGGCAGAGTTAACGCCCGCAATGCCGGTGCTTTGCTCGTTGGCGGCCGACGTAATTTCACCGATCACATCCGCCACCCGGCGCACCGATTGCATGATTTCCTCCATCGTGGAGCCTGCATCGGTCACCAATTGGGTGCCCGACTCGACTTTGTCCACCGAGGTTCCGATCAGGGCCTTGATCTCTTTGGCAGCCTCTGCACTGCGGCCGGCCAGCGAACGCACTTCAGACGCCACCACCGCAAAGCCGCGACCCTGTTCACCGGCGCGGGCAGCCTCAACCGCGGCGTTCAGCGCCAGGATGTTGGTCTGGAAGGCAATGCCGTCAATCACGCTGATGATGTCGGCGATCTTCTTGCTGCTGGCGTCAATTTCCTGCATGGTGCTGACCACTTGGGTTACCACTTCGCTGCCGCGCTGCGCCACAGTGGATGCGCTGGCTGCCAGAGCACTCGCTTGGCGGGCGTTGTCGGTGCTCTGCTGCACGATTTGGGTCAAACCGTCCATGCTGGAGGCCGTAGCCTGCAAGTTGCTAGAGGTGTGCTCGGTGCGCTGGGCCAAGTCGTTGTTGCCAGTCGCGATTTCGGCACTTGCGATCGCGATGCTATCGGTACCACCGCGGATCTCAGACACCATCCGGCCGAGGGACACATTCATAGCTTCCAGCGAGTGCAGCAACTGGCCAAACTCATCGGTCCGCTCGGAATGGACCGAGTGCGTCAGATCACCCTGCGCAATACGGGCCGCCAACTCGTTGGCCATGGTGAGGGGTTCGCGAATCGAGCGCACCAG
>JAIXVK010000513.1 GCA_027483085.1 Comamonadaceae bacterium
CAAAGGCAATCACGATGTCGCCACCGATGCCAGAGCTGCCTCCGGTGACAAAAACACTGCGCCCCTGCAAGCTCGGGTACTGCGCGAAGTGGGAGAGGGTGTCCGGCTTCATAGGTCTCTAAGAGGTAAATAGACGACGATTGTAAAAGCAATCATCATACAAATAAAGCCGAAAAGAACCCAGTTAGCTTGTCTGGATCGTGGTGCGGATCAGGCTGCGGGTGTCAGAGAGCATGCTGGCCATGCGGTGCAAGGCGTTTTGGGGCTCTTGAAGCCGGATCGCTTCAAACACTTTCTGGTGGTCCGGCAACGCTTGTTTGAAGTTGTCCGAGGTGCGCGCGGTAACGCCCAGCAAAGACTCCAAGGCGCTGCCGATGATGGCGGCCAGTGGCATCAGCAGCGGGTTGTTGGTGGCTTGGAGTACGGCAGTGTGAAAGGCCAGATCAGCTTGCACCCAGTCGGTGATCGAAGCTGCTGACTCCATAGAGCGCAGCGCCTGCGCGATCGATTGGAGTTGCTCCTCACTGCGGCTGGTCGCGGCCAGTGCAGCCGCGGAAGGCTCAATGATTTCGCGCAGCTCGGTGAGGTGTCGCAAAAACTCCGCATCTACGCCGGTGGCGCAGCGCCACGCCAAGATGTCCGGGTCCAGCAGGTTCCACTGGTCTTTGCTGCGCACCCGGGTGCCGATGCGGGGCCGGGCTTCCAGCAGACCTTTGCCCGCCAGTACCTTGACGGCCTCACGCAGGGCAGTGCGGCTCACCGCCAGCTCCTGGCACAACAGCTCCTCATTCGTGAGCACCTGCCCGGCGGGGTAGATGCCCCCTGCGACCCGGCGGCCCAGCTCATCCACCACCTGCCCATGCAGTTTGCGGCCGCTGTAGCGCGCGTGGGAGGCCGGAGTGGGCGGCGTTTTGAGATCGACAGGCATCATGCGAATTGGCATTTAATGATCATATGTTTAAATCGGGGGAAACCCATCTTCGTGAACTTAACTATGACTATGAGCCCAACATCCGCCATTGTCGGTGTGGATTGGGGAACCACCCACCGCCGCACCTATGTGATCCGACCGACGGGGGAGTGCATCCGGGAGTCCAGCGATGGCGATGGCGCGCTGGCTTGCAAAGGGCGCTTCCCAGAGGCGCTCACCGGCGCGCTGACCAGTGTGCAGGCGACCCCGTCTTTGGTGGTCGCCTCCGGAATGGTGGGGAGTGCGCTCGGGTGGCATGAAGTGCCGTATGTGGATGCGTCTGTGCCCTTGCAGGACTTGGGGCGCCATGTGTTCAGGGTCCCGGATGCTCCCGGAGACGCGCCCGTGGTGCTGGTCCCCGGCTATTGCATTCGCAACTCCGCAGGTGTGCCGGATGTGATGCGCGGCGAGGAAACCCAACTCTTGGGCGCTTGGGCACTCGGCCATGTGTCTGGTTGGTTCGTGCTACCTGGCACGCACAGTAAATGGGTGTTGCTGCAAGATGGGGTGGTGCGCAAACTCCGCACCTACATGACCGGCGAGCTCTATGACCTGTTGCGCAAGCACGGCACACTGGCCGCCGCTGCGGGCGGCCAGGCTACATGGGACGATGCTGCTTTTGCAGCCGGGGTGGATGCGGCCGGCCACCATGCGCTGAGCCATGTGCTGTTTGGCACCCGGGCCCGTGTGGTCAGCAAAGACATGGCGCCGCAAGCCAGTGCCTCGTATTTAAGCGGCCTCCTGATCGGTGCGGAACTCAAAGATGTACTCGGGGCGGAAGCCGGCGAGGTCCCCACGTTTCAGTTGATCGGTTCACCGCAGCTCGCAGAGCTTTACCAAAAGGCGGCTCAGCGCCTGGACTGCCGTTTTGACATTCTGGATGCCCGCCAAGCCTTTCTGGCCGCCGTGCAACACATTCATTCCCATTGGAGCGCTTGATGAGTTCTGTTTTCCCTTTGTTGGCGCAAGCCCGCCACATGCCTTTGATTGCCATTTTGCGTGGGCTCAAGCCCGAAGAGGCTTTGGATATCGGCCAGGCCTTGTACCAAGCGGGCTTCCGGAGCCTCGAAGTCCCTTTGAATCGCCCTGGCGCTATCGAATGTATAGCAGCCCTCGCAGCTGGACTGCCGGCTGATGCCCTAATCGGCGGTGGAACCATGCTCACGGTTGAGCATGTGGACGCGGTGCATGCGGCCGGCGGCCGTTTGATGGTCTCTCCCAATTGCGATCCGGCGGTGATCCGCCGTGCGGTGGCGTTAGGCATGCTGGCGTCCCCCGGTGTGGCAACACCGACCGAGGCCTTTGCCGCCTTGGCCGCTGGCGCGCACGCCCTCAAATTGTTCCCGGCAGAGTCGCTGGGGCACGGCGGCTTGAAGGCGCTCAAGTCCGTGGTTCCCGCCGGGACCGATCTTTGGCCGGTGGGCGGCATCACTCCCGAGAGTATGGGGCCTTGGGTCAAAGCCGGCGCCACCGGCTTCGGCATCGGCAGCCAGTTGTTTGCGCCGGGCGTCACAGCGGCGCAGGTCCACGCGCGTGCCAGCGCCTATGTGCAGGCCTGGCAGGCTGCTACGGCCTAGTCTTCGCTGCCAGAGCCCTGCTTGAGTAGTAGGGCCCGCTCATACAGCGCGTGGCGCGGCTCGCCGGTGATATCTGCTGCCAGCTTCACTGCAGATTTGAGCGGCAGTTGCTCCAGCAGCAAACTCAAGACGCGGTCATCCGCTGTGCTGGCGGCTGCAGCCGCAGGGTGAATCACTAGCGCGAACTCGCCGCGCAAGCGGTTGGCATCTACGGCCAACCAAGCGCTGAACTCGCTGGCATCCACAGTAGCCACCTCTTCAAACTGCTTGGTCAGTTCCCGGCCCACCGTGACCTTGCGTGAGCCCAAGGGCGCAAGCGCCTTGGCCAGTGCTTCCAGCCGGTGCGGTGCCTCCAGCAGCACCACCGCGTCGGGCTGCGCAGCTATCGCCGCGACCTCGTTGGCGCGCTCGGTGGCTTTGGAAGACAAAAAACCCCGGAACACAAAACCACCATGGCCCTCGCCTGCGGCGACCAGCCCGGCCACAGAAATAGCGGTCACCACGCTGCTCGCCCCCGGCAGCGGAACAGCGCGCAAACCTTGCGCCCGCACTTGGGCCACCAGCCGCGCGCCGGGGTCACTTACTCCGGGTGTGCCGGCGTCGCTCACATAGGCAACGCGTTGGCCTTCCCGTAGGCGGGCGATCACGGTCTGCGCAGCCTCGGTCTCGTTGTGCTGGTGCACGGCCAGCAGCGCCGAGCCCGCTTTGTCGATGCCGTAGGCACGGAGCATTTGCTGGGTGTGGCGTGTGTCTTCACAGGCAATGCAATCGGCAAGCCCCAGTACATGCAGGGCACGCAGGGTGATGTCAGCTAAGTTGCCGATGGGTGTGGCGACGACATACAAGCAGCCTTGCGGATAATGCTGCGCACCGGCCGCATCTTTGGCGGCTTGAATGGCTGAAGAAAAAGACGCACTCATATGGGCTTACTTCCATCACGACCCGCTTCC
>JAIXVK010000146.1 GCA_027483085.1 Comamonadaceae bacterium
AGTCAGGGCGAGTGCCAATGCGGCCTGGAAAGCGTCCCACACCACCAACAACTGGCCTTTGGATGCATCCAACAAAGCCGGGAACTTGGCATCCACACTCACCCAGTTGCTGTTGGAAACCAAGGTTTCGGCTTGGCTCTGCCAATGCTGCACATCGGTGCGCAGGGCATCAACTGCCGTTTGAGCATCTGCCAAGGCTTTGGTGGACAGCACTTCAATACGCTGAGCCAGCAATACTGCCGCTTCGCGCTGGACCTGCACCTGGTGTTGCAGGTCTTCGATCCCTTTCACGCGCTCAGAAAGCTGTCCCTTCAGGGTGAGCAATGGCTCTTTACTCAACGGTGCACCCGCTTTGGCGGCATCACGTTGCCAAGCAAGGGCGTCTGCAATATTGAGTTTGGCGGTGTCTATCAGCGCTTGCGCTTTGGCAGACCATTCAGCACCCAGTGCTTCCTGACCTTTGGCACGACGGGCCTCATCGAGCTTTTCTCTCACCAATTTGGCGGCGCCCTTGTCTTTCACGCTCAGCTCTTTGAAGACGTCAGCCAACTGTTCGTGGCCCGGTTGGGTCAACAACCAGTCACGAATGCGGGACGCACGCTCCCCCGCAGTGGCAGCGGTAAAGGCTCCGCCAGTCAGACGGTCCAGAGAGGCGATATCAGTGTTTTTAGCAGATTGGTTCGACGTCACAGCGAGCTCAGAGTAAAGTGGGTATGAAATAAGCAACCTCGTATTTTCGCTGCGTTTTCAACACAATCCGCATTGTTTTTGGCGCATTGCGCGCAGGAACCGAAAAAGCCGGGGAGCAAGTCCTCGACGACAGCGTGTTTTGCCCCCCTCTCTTGACCGAAGAGCGTGCCTTAGGCGTGAGTTTTTGCAGACCAAAAATACAAAGAGGTGGCGGCTTCATTCGGACACGCCGATCTCCCCTTGGGGTAAGTGCACTGCAGCGGCGGGTGCTCTATATATAGATGCTGCATAGGTCCCAAGAAACACACCCGATGAAAAAGCAAAGCCTTTCTTGCACTCTTTGGACTTGCATTGCAAGTACCCTGCCCTAAGATTAATCTGGGCCCAAAAACGGAGGAAAATTGGTCTTTTAGAATCTGTCAACCATATCAAATAGGATTGATATGGTTGACTTGGCATATAAAGCACCCATAGAATCCGCCCAATTCGAATCCCGCCTAGGGATTACCCGCCCCGCTGCCGAACCCGGCATATTCAAATCGCTGCACATGTCGAGACGACGCCGCAGGATATTGATAGCGTACCAACCCAAACGAGGGGACCTGCAAGGACTTGCCGACTTGGCAAACCTGGCCGGCCACCCCCGCCAAAGAAGGAAGAGCTATGACAGCGACTACCCGCATCACCAAAGGCATTCGCACTGTTGCGAACGACATCGCCCAAGGTTTTTTTGAAATTACACACAACGGTTTTGCACTTCTTGGCTTAGCCGTCATGTTCGCAATCATTACTTTGGTTGCACACCCCGAGATCCGCACCGAAAGCGAAGTTCGCCTGATGGGCTGGCTCCAAGACCGCCACGCGCCAACAGCCAGCGTCAACTTGGAGCCTGAGGCTATCGAGCGTGCAACAGCCACCAACCCCCAAGAACTGCCCAAACAACAGGCAGCAGTTGCATTTTGGTTAAGTAAAAAGTATGGCGTCGCACCGGAACCCTTGAGTGCACTGGTGGCAGAAGCCTTTGAAACAGGTCGACGAGCCAAGGTGGACCCCACTTTGATTCTGGCGGTCATGGCTGTGGAATCAGGCTTCAACCCCTTCGCACAAAGCCATGTAGGCGCCCAAGGCCTGATGCAGGTCATGACCAAAGTACACAGCGAAAAATACGAGGGCTATGGCGGCAAGTTGGCAGCCTTCGATCCTGTTTCCAATTTGCGGGTTGGTGCCAAGGTTTTGAAAGAGTGCATAGCCCGCGCTGGCTCGGTCGAGGGTGGCCTCAAGCTGTATGTAGGGGCCGGCAACATGGAATCAGATGGCGGCTATACAGCCAAAGTTTTGGCCGAATACGCGCGCTTGCAAAGTGTCGTGTCCGGCAAACCTATCCAGAGCATTCAGCCTAACCCGGCGGTAATAACACCCGTAGTTGAACCGTCCGCTCCACCCTCCGTTGAGAATGTGGCGGCGTTGACTCAACCTTCCTGACCAGACGCGGGGCGCCCCGAGTCGGTTAAACTCTCACCCGCACGCGACTGGCGATAGGCACCGTATTCCTAAGGAAGCCGGTTGCTGACGTGGGACACCACTGGGAAGCGTGCCGCACTACTTTCATGGTTTGTGCGATCAGCCGTTCGCCTGGGCAGCCCTGTTGTCACCATTGACCCACAGGCCCGATCTCCTCAAAGGACTGCCATGTACGACCGCAACATTCTTGTTGAACAAGCCGACCCCGAACTCTGGAACGCCATCCTGGCCGAAAACGCTCGCCAGGAACACCACATCGAGCTGATTGCCAGCGAAAACTACGCCTCGCCCGCCGTCATGGCCGCCCAAGGCAGCCAGCTGACCAACAAATACGCCGAAGGCTACCCCGGCCGCCGCTACTACGGTGGCTGCGAGCACGTCGATGTAGCCGAACAACTGGCTATCGATCGCATCAAACAAATTTTCGGCGCAGATGCGGCCAACGTGCAGCCCCATTGCGGCGCATCGGCCAACGAAGCTGTATTTTTGGCGTTCTTGAAGCCTGGCGACACCATCATGGGCATGAGCTTGGCTGAAGGCGGTCACTTGACCCACGGCATGCCTCTGAACATGAGCGGTAAATGGTTCAACGTCGTGTCCTACGGTTTGGACGCCAATGAAGCCATCGATTACGAAGCCATGGAGCGCAAGGCCCATGCAACCAAGCCTAAACTGATCATTGCAGGCGCATCTGCCTACTCCCTAGCCATCGACTTTGCTCGCTTCGCCAAAGTGGCAAAAGACGTGGGCGCCATCTTCATGGTGGACATGGCCCACTATGCCGGCCTCATTGCCGCAGGCGTGTACCCCAACCCAGTACCCTACGCTGACGTAGTGACCTCCACCACCCACAAGAGCCTGCGCGGCCCCCGTGGCGGCATCATCTTGATGAAGGCAGAGCACGAGAAGGCCATCAACAGCGCCATCTTCCCTGGCCTGCAAGGTGGCCCTTTGATGCATGTGATTGCTGCCAAGGCTGTGGCTTTCAAAGAAGCCCTGACCCCCGAGTTCAAGGCCTACCAAGCTCAAGTGGTGCGCAATGCCAAGATCGTGGCAGAAACCTTGACTGCACGTGGCCTGCGTATCGTCAGCGGCGGTACTGAAAGCCATGTGATGCTGGTGGACCTGCGCTCCAAGGGCATTACCGGAAAAGAAGCTGAAGCGGTCTTGG
>JAIXVK010000064.1 GCA_027483085.1 Comamonadaceae bacterium
ACCTCTGATTTTTCGGATGCGGCGATTGAGCAGACGGTGCGTGCCGCCTATGACATCGCCCGTTTTACGGCAGAAGACCCGTTTCCCAGCCTGCCCGATGCTGACGATATCGTGCCGGCTTCCGAGCGCGAGCGCGAGTTGGATTTGTTCTTCCCTTGGGCCGTGACCAGTGAGCAGGCTGCCGCCCTCGCGCTGGAATGCGAAGCCGCCGCACTGGGCGTGAGCAAGCGCATCACCAATAGCGAAGGCGCGGCGGTATCTGCGCAGCAATCGCATTTCTTCAGTGCCCATACCCGCGGATTCCGGGGTGGCTATGCTTCTTCCCGCCATTCGTATTCGGTCTCGCCGATTGCCGGCAAGGGCAAGGACATGCAGCGCGACGCATGGTTCAGCTCCATGCGCTCTGCAGACCATTTGGCGTCGCCCCAAGCGGTGGGTCGCTATGCGGCAGAGCGCGCATTGAGCCGCTTGAAGGCCCGCAAGATCGCCACCGTAGAGTGCCCGGTGTTGTTTGAATCGCCGTTGGCCGCCGGTTTGTTGGGCGCTTTTGTTCAAGCTGTCAGTGGTGGAGCCCTCTACCGCAAGAGTACCTTTCTGCTCGACTCGTTGGGCAAGCAAGTGCTGCCCAAGCACATCGACATTCAGGAAGATCCGTTTGTGTTGCGTGGCAAGGGCAGCTCCCCATTCGACGACGAGGGTGTGCGTGTGCAGCCCCGCAAAGTGGTCGATGCCGGCCGGGTGCAGGGCTACTTTTTGAGCAGCTATTCCGCTCGCAAACTTGGTATGCGCACTACCGGCAACTCCGGTGGCTCCCATAATTTGACCTTTACTTCCCGCTTGACCAAGGCCGGCGATGATCTCGATGCCATGCTGCAAAAGCTCGGTACCGGCCTGTTTGTCACGGAGTTGATGGGGCAAGGCGTGAACTACGTCACGGGCGATTACAGCCGTGGCGCCAGCGGCTTCTGGGTCGAGAACGGGCGCATCGCTTATCCGGTCCATGAAATCACTATCGCCGGCAATATGAAAGACATGCTTAAAGGCATTGAGGCAGTCGGCGCCGACGCCTACAACTACGGAGCCAAAACTGTGGGCTCTGTGCTGCTGAATCGCATGAAAGTGGCAGGCAGCTGAAAGGGTATTTATGCGGCGATTTGCAGTTGGTGTGGGGGCCCTCGCGGTGTTTGCCGGGCAGCTGGCATGGTCCCAAACTCCAGCAAATACCACCCGCACCCTCCACCCGTGGCAAGCGCCCATGCCTGCCGGGAACGCAGAAGCGTATTTCACCAACCTCAAGTCCGGGGATAGGATTGAAACGCCATATGTCTTGAAGTTCGGCTTGTCCGGGGGCTGGGGTCTGGCGCCGATTTCCAAGCCCATGGGGGGCAAAAGCGGCCACCACCATTTGCTGGTGAATCGCGATTTGCCACTGGACTTCAAGGCGGCGCTCCCCTTTAACGAGCAGTACATCCACTTTGGTAAAGGCCAAATGGAAACCGTGCTCACGCTGGCACCGGGAACCTACACCTTGCGGATGCTGTTGGCCGATGACAAGCATTTACCCCATTTCGTGTATAGCAAGCCGCTGAAGGTCACGATCACCAAGAAAAACGCCGTAGACCCCAAATCTTTGGTCAAGCCCGGGTTGGCATTGATGCTGTCTGAGGGCGAGCAGAAGCCGCCATTTCGGGTGCAGTTCCATGCTTCCGGCCTGAATGTCGGCCATGCCGCACAGCAGGAAAAAGACACGGGCCATTTCAAGCTCACCGTCACCAGCAAGACGGGAGCGGTGGCTGAAATGGACTTTGCGGAGGGACAAACCGAAACGTGGTTGGCCCCGCCCGCCGGGGATTACACCCTCAAGCTGGACTTCGTCGACAACCTGAATCCCCAGCAAGTGCTGACAGGGCCGGTCACGGCCACTGTCAAAGTGAAGCCTTAGCCCGCCAGTGCGGCCTTGACGGCTGCGGACACGGTGCCCATTTCGGCTTTGCCGGCCAATTTGGTTTTGACCGCACCCATGACCTTGCCCATGTCGCCGGGGCCCGAGGCACCCAGCTCTGCCACGATGGCCTTGACTTCCGCCAGCACCTCGTCAGCGCTCATGCGCTGTGGCAAATAGGCTTGCAACACTTTCATTTCAGCCGCTTCTTTGTCAGCCAGCTCTTGGCGTTCCGCTTTCACGAAGGCTTCAATTGAGTCCTTGCGTTGCTTGATCAGTTTGTCGACGATGGCGACCACCATAGCGTCGTCCAACTCCACTCGCTCATCGACTTCCTTTTGTTTCAAGGCGGCCAGTAGCAGGCGGATAGTGCCCAGGCGCTCGCTGTCTTTGGCGCGCATGGCGGTTTTCATGTCTTCGGTGATCTGGTCTTTGAGGGACATAGCGGTGCTTCCTGAGAGTGAAACAAAAGGGGGTAGTTCAAAATGAAAAAAGCCCGCCGGAGCGTCCCCAGGCGAGCTTTTGTGGGCTGCGTAGCTCGTAAGAGCGACCAGGCCGCGAAGATTAATACATCTTCTTAGGGAGTTGCATGCTGCGGATGCGCTTGTAGTTACGCTTCACGGCAGCTGCCTTCTTGCGCTTGCGCTCGGCAGTGGGCTTCTCGTAGAACTCGCGGGCGCGCAGGTCTGTCAGCAAACCCAATTTTTCGATGGTGCGCTTGAAGCGACGCAGTGCTACGTCAAAGGGCTCGTTTTCTTTTACACGGATCGTTGTCATTACGTAATGAATTCCAAAATATGCTGTTCGTTGGCATGAGGGAAGATCGGGCCCTGCACGTCTGAATCAGCGAAATGTCCCCATCTGTTATTGCTTAACTAGTATTGGCCGATGGGGGTTCTGCCAGAAGAGCCTGCGATTATAGCGCCTTCAGGCGGGCTGCCAAGCCATGCGCGCACGCAAAGCCGCTGGCCCAAGCCCATTGGAAGTTGTATCCGCCCAACCAGCCGGTGACATCGGTCACTTCACCGATGAAAAACAGGCCCGGTTGTTGGCTCTCCAAAGTCTGGCTGGACAACACTTTGGTGTCTACACCGCCCGCGGTGACCTCGGCTTTGCGATAGCCCTCGGTGCCGGTGGGCGTGAGTTCCCAGCGAGAAAGGCGCTCGGCCAGCGCGTTCAAGGCCTTGTCGCTGGCTTCATTCACGGGGCGTTGCCAATCATGCCCCCAGATCGGGCCCTGGTTCACCCAGGTATCGGCAAGGCGGCTGGGCACCA
>JAIXVK010000363.1 GCA_027483085.1 Comamonadaceae bacterium
CACGCAGAGCTGTTGGCCACGGTGCAGTTCACCAGCCCGCACAGCCACCGCGCGGTGAGCCTGCAAGAGCGTCAGGCAGAAATGCTGCGCGAGAAGATCAAATTGCTGGAGCAGCGCATCATGGAAATGATCCGCCACGGCAATGAGAATGTGCTCCTGTCCGACAAAATTTTGCGCTGGGCGCGCTCGCTGTTCCTCACCATCAACCCGGCAGAACTGCCCACTGAGATCGTGCGTGAGATCCAAGACCAGTTTGCTGTGCCCCAAGTGGGCTTGCGCTTGTGGGGCTTGGCAGAGAGTTTTGCCGGTATCCCTGCTGCGCAAGCGGTGAGTGAAGACGCCAAGGTATTTGCCACCTCCTTGAACGAGCCCTTTTGCGGGCTCAACACCGGCTTCGAGGCCGTGAGCTGGCTGGACCAGCCGACCGGCATGAGCTCTCTGGCCTTGATCCCGCTGCGCAGCGGTGTGGCCGGCAGCTCTGCCCCTGCTTTTGGCATGTTGGTGCTGGCGTCCAGCGACTCCCAGCGCTTCAACAGCAGCATGGGAACCGAGTTTTTGGCCCGTATCGGCGAGATCGCCAGCGCCGCCCTGTCGCGCTTGCGCTGAGTTAGTTATCACCGCCATGCCCGCGGACGATCGTGCCCTGATCGACAAGTATCTGGAGTTCGTGCGGGTTGAAAAGCGTTTGGCGGCGCGCACTGTCGAGCTCTATGCCTTGGACCTCGCCCGTCTGCACGAGCAGGCAGAGCGGGCTGGTGTCGGGTTGCGAGAGGTACAAAACCATCACATCCGCCGCTGGGTTGCGCAAATGCACGGCGCGGGCCGCAGCGGCCGTGGCATTGCATTGATTTTGTCGGGGTGGCGAGGTTTTTTCGCCTGGTTGGGGCGGGATGGGCTGGTGCCCAGCAACCCGGTGCAAGACGTGCGCTCGCCAAAAGCCCCCAAGCCACTACCCAAAGCGCTGGCGGTCGACGATGCAGTGCAATTCGCAGACTTTGAAAGTGATGACGATGCCTGGTTCGAGGCCCGCGATGCCGCCATGGTGGAGCTGCTCTACGGCAGCGGCCTGCGGGTCGGGGAGTTGGTGGGTCTGGATGTCGTGGCAGGCAAAGACGCCAAAGGCTGGGTCGATCTGCAGGCGGCAGAAGCCCATGTGCTGGGCAAAGGTGCCAAGCGCCGCAGTGTGCCGGTCGGCGCCACCGCCCTGAAGGCCTTGCAACGGTGGCTGGACTTGCGTGGCCCATCAGGCACCCGGGGCGCAGCACCAGTGCATGCGTCTGGTGCGGATGCCGCCTCTGCCCTGTTCACCGGCCGCAATGGCACCCGGCTCACCGCGCAAAGCATTTGGCAGCGCTTGAAGCGCCGCAGCCAGCTTGCCGGCTTGAATGTGCCGGTGCATCCGCATATGCTGCGCCACTCGTTCGCCAGCCATGTGCTGCAAAGCAGCGGCGACTTGCGCGGTGTGCAGGAGCTGCTGGGCCATGCCAACATCACCACCACACAGGTGTACACCCGGCTGGACTTTCAGCACCTGGCCAAGGCTTACGACGCCGCGCATCCCCGCGCCAAGCTCAAGCGCTGATCGCCAAATAGCGGTTTTTTGCAAAAAGTTGGTGACTTTCTTGCGAAGTTGGAAAATGCGGCATATAATCGTGGTCTTGCAACGCGGGAATAGCTCAGTTGGTAGAGCGCAACCTTGCCAAGGTTGAGGTCGAGAGTTCGAGACTCTTTTCCCGCTCCAAATTCACCCTCAAGGGTTTCAAAAAAGGTCAGCACATTGCTGGCCTTTTTTGTTTTCTGCGTCTGCTCTCGCGCTTACGGGCGGCAGCGCACCTCAAGCGACAATACACCCCATGAAAATCATTCGCCTGCGCGCCGGCAAAGAGCGCTCCTTGTTGCGTCGTCATCCTTGGATCTTCGAGTCCGCCATTGCCAAAGGGGGCGGCGACAGCGGCGAAACCGTGCGGGTGGAGTCGGCGGAAGGGGCATTTTTGGGTTGGGCAGCTTTCAGCCCGCAATCCAAAATACGTGCGCGTGTCTGGAGCTTTGACGAGAAGCAGCGGATTGATGCTAGCTTTTTTATAGCTGCTTGCGCAAGCGCTATAGGCGCTAGAGCCCGATTTGATATCAAAAGCGATGGCGTTCGGCTGATCCATGGCGAGTCCGACGGCTTGCCGGGCCTGATTGTCGACCGCTATGGCGACACACTGGTCGCGCAGTTCACCTCAGCGGGCGTTGAGAAATGGAAGTCCGCCATTGCCGATGCGCTGCTCTCCGCCACGGGCTTGACCAAACTGTACGAGCGGTCGGATGCCAGCAGCCGTGCGCTCGAGGGGTTGCCCGAGGCCACCGGCTGGTTGCGCGGTGAGGGGCCCACCGATCTGGTGCTGCGTGAGCACGATTGGACTTTGGCGCTCAGCATTTCCGAGGGCCACAAAACCGGCTTTTACCTGGACCAGCGCGACAGCCGCCACCGGTTTGCAGAGGCGACCCGCCGCTTGGGTTTCCAGCGGGTGCTCAATTGCTACTGCTACACCGGCGGATTTACGGTGGCTGCGTTGTCCGGTGGTGCCGGGCATGTGACATCGATTGATTCCAGCGGTCCTGCTATTGAAAAAGCGCGTGCCAATGTGGCGCTCAACGGTTTCGACGCGAGCCGGACCACGTTCATGGATGCTGATGTCAACGCCAGCCTGCGTGCCTTCGCGGCGGAAGGGCGCACGTTTGATGCCATCATTTTGGATCCGCCCAAGTTCGCGCCGACGGTGGCCCACGCCGAGCGCGCGGCCCGGGCGTACAAGGACATCAACCGCTTGGCGTTCAAATTGTTGGAGCCCGGTGGTGTGCTGTTTACCTACAGCTGCTCGGGCGGTATCAGTGCGGACCTTTTTCACAAAATCATTGCCGGAGCCGGCTCGGATGCGGGTGTCGACGGATTTATTACCGACCGTATGGGCGGTGCGCCGGATCACCCGATGACGATTGCTTTCCCGGAAGGCGAGTACCTCAAGGGCCTGGTGGTGATGCGCCGCTGACCCCATCGGCCCTCGGACCCTTGAATTGCTGACTACACTCCCCAGTTGCCTTGTTTGCACTGCACCATTTTTGGAATTTGAATCATGAGCTTGATCCCCGCCACCATCCTGACCGGCTTTTTGGGTTCCGGTAAAACCACCTTGCTCAAGCGCGTGCTGGCTGAGGCCCATGGCCAAAAGATTGCCGTGATCGAAAATGAGTTCGGTGAAGAGAATATCGACAGCGATATTCTGGTCAGCGACACCAACGAGCAGATCATTCAAATGAGCAACGGTTGCGTCTGCTGCACCATTCGCGAAGACTTACGCACTACCTTGAAAGACTTGGCAGAAAAGAAGCGCAAGGGCGAGCTGGATTTTGAACGGGTGGTGATCGAGACCACCGGAGTGGCCGACCCCGGTCCCGTGGCGCAGACTTTCTTTATGGACGATGAGATCGCTGAGACCTATTTGCTCGACTCGATTCTGACCTTGGTCGATGCCAAACACGCGGTGCAGCAGCTCAATGATCGCCAGGAAGCGCGCCGCCAAATTGGGTTTGCCGACCAGATCTTTATCAGCAAGTCTGATTTGGTATCTAAAGAGGAGCTGGATGCCTTGATGCACCGCATCAAACACATGAACCCGCGCGCGCCGCAAAAAGCGGTGCATTTCGGCGAAGTGTCTCTTCAAGAAGTTTTTGATCTGCGCGGCTTTAACCTCAACGCCAAGCTCGATATTGATCCGGACTTCCTCAAGGACGACGACCACCACCACGACCATGCCCATGGAGAGCATTGCGACCACCCGTCGCACGCCCATGACCATGCGACCCACGGTCACCACCACCATCACGAAGATGATGTGAAGAGTTTTGTGTTCAAGTCAGAGCGTCCGTTCGACCCAGCCAAGCTGGAAGACTTCCTAGGTGCCATCGTCAATATCTATGGCCCTCGCATGCTTCGCTACAAGGGCGTGTTGAATATGAAGGGCACCGATCGCAAGGTGATCTTCCAAGGCGTGCACCAGCTCATGGGCAGCGATTTGGGCCCTGCGTGGGGTGAGGCTGAAGTGCGCACCAGCAAGATGGTGTTCATTGGTATTGATCTGCCCAAGGACATTTTCTTGCAAGGCATGGAACAGTCTTTGGTTTAACGGTATCGAGGGGAGCTGCGTACGGCTGCTGTCACGGCCGTCGTTGCTCATGATCATTTGGATGGAACGAGGGCAGGGGGTGCTATGTTTGTCTCGCTTTTGCAACTTATGGGTTTTCCTTCAGGTAAGCCTGTACACTCGCGCGCCGAAGAAACCCGCTCCGAGAGGCCTCGAAAAGCCTCCAGAGTGGCTGCAGCCACCAGCGACGATGTGCAGGCCGAACCTGCCAGGAGACAAGAAGTGAACGCGAAGTCCGGGAAAGATAGCAAGGCCAAAGAAGCCCCTGCCAAAGTCAAGCCAGCTGCCGTCAAGGCCGCTGCAAAATCCGCTGCCAAGCCAACTGCGAAAGTCGTTGCCAAAGCACCTGTCGCTACACCACCGAGCAGCAAAGCCGCTGTCAAAACCACGGTTCCTGCCCCTGTGAAAACAACTACCAAGACTGCTGATAAAGCGCCTGTGAAATCCGCCGCCAAAACAGCTGCTGCAACGCCTGCAAAAACCAAGCCTGCCGCCGAAAAAGCGGTTGTCAAACCGGTGGCCGTTGCCGCGCCGGTGGTTGCTCCGGCTCCCGCAGTGCCTGCCAAAGCAGGCCGCCCGTCTTCGCGACTGGCCCAGCTCACGGTGCCCTCTATGGCGCAGTCAGTCGCCTCAACGGCTGCCAAAGCCAGTTATAACCAGTCCATGTCTTCCCCTGTAATTGCTCCCGTAATTCCTGCTATCGTGAAAAAAGACGCGAAACTTGCCAATAATTGGAAAAACAAAACGGTGACCGAAATGACGGATGCTGAACTGTTGGCGATGCCCGACTCCGAATACATGAACGAGATGCAGCTCGCATACTTCCGCCTGAAGCTCACCGAGCTCAAGCGCGGAATTCTTGCGAGCGCCGGAGAGACTACCGAGCATTTGCGTGAAGACACCTCGGTGGTTCCCGATCCTGCGGATCGCGCAACCATTGAAGAAGAGCACGCTTTGGAGTTGCGCACCCGCGACCGCGAACGCAAGTTGCTGAAGAAGATTGAGCAGTCCATCGGACGTATCGACTCCGGCGACTATGGCTATTGCGATGAAACCGGTGAGCCTATCGGTGTCGGTCGTTTGCTGGCCCGCCCGACGGCGACGCTCTCTTTGGAAGCGCAGCAACGCCGCGAGCTGAAGCAGAAAATGTTCGGGGATTAATTTCCCTCCAACGCAGGCTACCTAACGCTGATATGGCAACCAAAGACGAACGTCCGGGCCTACTTTCCAAAGTGGCGATGTTCGTCCGCAATCCGACCAAAGACTGGTCGGATATTTCTCGTACCGAGACGGAGCCGGATAGTGCCTACGACAAGCAGGCGCTCAAGGCCATGATTGAGCGCAAGCGACAAAACGACTTTGTCCGCAAGCGTGAATTCGACCAGCTCCGCAAACTGCGCAACAGAGACCCCTCCGCGGTCGCCAATCTTGCGCGCCCTTCGTTTTTCCAGAGCAGTATTCCCACCGACCCCGACGGTCGTGCGGTGACCCTGAAGAAAATCGATGAAATCGAAGCGCAGATGTCCAGGCAGTGGTGGAAAGGCAAGCAAGACGCTGCTGCCGCTGCGAATGCAGGGAGTGAACAGCGCCCGTCGGCAGTTGCACCTGGGAGTGACACACAACCATCCTTGGCGCCGAGTGACGCCTCTGCCGGCACCCGGTATGGAGGGGGAGCCGCTGCATCCACATTGCCCATCATGCGCGGAGTATCTGATCAGCCGGGAGCAGGCGCACCGCAAACGGAATATGCGGCCACGCAAATGGGCCAGCCGACTGAGCCGATTTTTGCTCCGCCGGCGTCCAAGGCGTCCGGGAGCAAGCCTTCATTCGCCCGAGCCACAGAGTCCTCTGATCTCTCGTTCACGACTTCCAAGCTGCTGGCTTTAGAAGTCTCCGACGCGGCTGCTGATCCTGAACTGGAGGAGGCCGCCATCCGCTTTGCCAATGGCGACGACCACGGCGCGGAGAGTA
>JAIXVK010000013.1 GCA_027483085.1 Comamonadaceae bacterium
CCAGCCAGGATCATCAAATCTGCCCAGGAAAGCTTGCGACCGTATTTTTGCTTGATGGGCCACAGCAGGCGGCGTGCCTTGTCGAGGTTGCCGTTGTCCGGCCAGCTGTTGAGCGGGGCGAAGCGTTGGCTGCCGGAGCCGGCGCCACCGCGACCATCCGCCGTGCGGTAGGTACCGGCCGAGTGCCAGGCCATGCGCACCATCAGGCCGCCGTAATGGCCCCAGTCGGCGGGCCACCAGTCTTGGGAATCGGTCATCAGCGCGGTCAGGTCTTGCACCACAGCGTCGAGATTGAGCGTTTTGAATTCTTCGGCGTAGTTGAAGTCGTCGCCCATCGGGTTGGAGGCGGGTGCATGTTGGTGCAGGATGCCAAGCTTGAGCTGGTTGGGCCACCAATCAGTATTCGACGGCGCGGCGGCGCGGGCATTGGTGCTGCGCGCTGCGTGGGGGAAAGGGCATTTGGCTTCAGTGGTCATGCAAGTCTCCTGTGAGGGTGGTGAAATCGATCTGGTTTGCAGTTTAGTTTTTACCTATCAACCTTGCCAATTGGATTGCCCAATAGCACCGATAGTGATTTTTATAAGCCACACACTGCATACACTCCCCGCATCCTCTACTGAATAAACGCCCCTTGCAAGCTCTGCTCTCCACCATCGCCACGATGGAACTCCCCTCCGATGCCTGCCGCCTGTTCCATGGCCGGGGCGGCTTGTACCCCGGTAGCGAATCCTGGTCGCTGGATTGGTACCCACCGGTGCTCGTCGCCACCAGCTTTGCGGCGGCAAGTGAGGCGGAACTCGCGGCGCTGGGCGATGCATTGGCAGCGCGCTGGGCCCAGATCGGCGGCGGGCAGCCTCTGAATTGGGTATTCCAATGCCGTGCTGACGGCCATGCCGACACCCGCTTGATGGCCGGCGCGGTGCCTGAGCCCCATGTGGTTACCGAAGCGGGCAGCCGCTACAAAGTGCAGTTGTTGAAGGGACAGAACCACGGCCTGTTTCTGGATATGGCCGAGGGCCGGCGCTGGGTGCGCGACTATGTGGCCAGTCATCCGAAAACTTTTGCCTTTCGGGTCCTCAACCTGTTTGCCTACACCTGCTCGTTCTCAGTAGTGGCCTTGCAGGCGGGCGCACGGCATGTGGTGAATGTGGACATGAGCCAAGGGGCGCTGGCCACGGGCCAACAAAATCACCGGCTCAACGGGATTGAGAGCGGTGTGAGCTTTTTGGGGCACGACATTTTCAAGACCTGGGGCAAGATCACACGCAGCGGCCCTTATGACTTGGTGGTGCTCGACCCACCGAGCTACCAGCGTGGCAGCTTTGTGGCCACCAAAGACTACGCCCGCCTGGTGCGCCGCCTGCCCGAGCTACTGGCGCCGGGCGGCCACGCGCTCGTGTGCCTGAATGCGCCGGAGCTGGACACGGCCTTCCTGAAAAACCATGTGCAGGAACAGGCCCCGACCCTTGAATTTGTACAGCGCTTGGGCAACCCGGCCGCGTTTGCAGACGCCGAACCAGAACGTGCGCTGAAGGTGCTGGTGTACCGCTTGCCCGCTTGAAGCGCCTGTGACTGGACGACATAGCGCTCTACCCCCGGGCTCTCAGGCCCTACCCGGGGTCCGAGGAAGCGTCGCTTACGTCCAGTCCGTCAATCCCAGGATGCGCTCGCCCAGCGGGGTGAGCGTGGCGGTGGGGTACTTTTTCTTTTCCCATTCGCGCGGGTCGCCCGGAAACGCATAGCCCTGTGGGGCTTCGCGTTCGCGCCATGAAGTTACGCGCGCGTCCCGCAAGGCAGCGTCAGCCTCGTTCGCGGGGGTGAAGGCGATGTACTGCGCCATGCGCACCAAATGCTCGCTGGTATTCGGGCGGATACCGTGGGCCAGCAGGCTGTTGAAGATCAGCAAATCGCCCGCTTGCAGGTTGATGAATTCCACTTGCCAGGGCAGGCTGTCCACATCCGGACGCCAAGGGTTGCGGTCAGCGGGCGCGGTCTTGCGCCACTCGATGAAGTTTTTGAACAACTCGGGAATGCACTGAAAGCCACCGCTCTCCGGGCTGGTATCCGACAGGGCCAGCACGCCCTGCACGTTCACTGGGAGCGGGTCCAGCGTGGTGTCGGCGTCCCAGTGAATGAAGCCGCTGAACTGGCGCGCGCCGCGGTTGGGGGTATTGAGGTTGGCGCGGTCGATGCTGACCCACAGGTCTTCACGGTCCCAGATGTCCACAAACGCGTCGTACACGCGTTGCGTCTGGCGGTTGGTCCACAGGGTCTGGTGCTGGTAGGTTTCCACCATGCCGGAGCCATTCAACTCTTTCATCTCATGACCGCGCAACTCGGCGTGATTCCAGGTTGTGGGGTCGTTGGGGTTCCAGTCTTGAAACTCCCACAAGAAATCGGTCGTGGCTTTGACTTGCTCTGCCGGAATGGCTTGCTTGATCACCACGTAGCCATAGGTTTGCCAGTGCGCAAAGTCGGCCTCCGACAACACGCGCAATGGCATTTGTTTTTTGATGTCGCGCAGCTGTTCGTTGGCGGTGTACGAAAGGGTGGGGTTGCCGGGGCGTTGGTCGCCGTAGCGGTAGCGGTCGTTCATGGAGGTCTCCTGCGGGTCTGTAAACGGTGTGGGAACGAAGTGAATTGTGAAAACAGACGCGCCGGGTCAGTACCTGTGAAATGCCCAATACTGATACGATTCTGATCAATTTAGCGAACTCAATGTCATGAAACCGCAGTTTGAACAGGTCACCATACCGGTCGGCGAGTCCTGGCGCCTGCTGTGGCGCGAGCTGCCGGAGCTGCCGTTTTTGTGGCACTACCACCCCGAATTCGAACTCACCCTGACGCTGAACGCGGAAGGCCAGCGCTATGTCGGCGACAGCCTGGAAGACTTTTCCTCCGGCGATCTGGTGCTCACCGGCCCCAACCAGCCCCACACGTGGGCCGCCACGGAGCGACCCGATAGCCACCAACCCATGTTGGCCGTGGTGATGTGGTTCAGCGCAGCATGGCTACACACAGCCACCCGGCATTGGCCGGAATTGCAGAGCCTTCAATCGTTGGGGGAGCGGGCCGGGCGTGGCTTGAAATTCTCAGACGCAGCACGGGCCGAGGTAGAAGCACTGATTTTGGAGCTAAAACCCACTGAGCCCTCATTGCGCCTGCCTCTCCTGCTACAAATTTTGATGCGCCTATCCAGGGACGCTAGCGCACGGCCACTCGCAACACATGCCTGCATTCCCTTGGGGGATAAAGCGGGCGCGCGCATCCATAAAGTCCTGCAGCGACTGCATGCGCACCCGGTGAGCGCACCCGGCGTGGCCACCCTGGCGGACGAGGTCGCCATGTCAGTGGGCGCGTTTCACCGTTTTTTCAAACGCCATACCGGCATGACGGTGCTGGATTACGTCGCACAGCTGCGCATCGGCCAGGCCTGCGAACTGCTCATTAACACCGGCATGCCGGTCAAACTGGTGGCTGCCGAAGCGGGTTACAGCAACCTGTCCCATTTCAACCGCCAGTTTCTGGCGCGCAAGGGCATGACGCCACGCGCGTTCCGCGCCAGCTACAGGCCAGATGCCGGCGGGACTTAATCAAAAATCTCGTGCAACCAAGATTTCTTGCGGCTCTGCGGGTAGCGCTTGTGCTCGTGAAAGTCAGAGTCTTCAAAATCGCGATGCCGCGGCGCAGACGGAGGGCGTGCCGCCGGCATGGCCTGCACTGGGGCGGAGCCGGAGGCTTTGTCCAGCAGCTTGTCGAGCTCGCCGCGGTCCAGCCAGATGCCACGACAGGTCGGGCAATAGTCAATCTCGACGCCTTGCCGCTCGGTCATCACCAAGGTGCTGCTGGGGCAATGGGGGCATTTCATAGGGAACTCCTTGCTTCAAAAATTCAATGGCTCGGGCAGTGCACCCGCCTTACAGCACAAACCCTGCGCCGGACAAAATCAGCCCGCCAGCACCCAGGCCGGCTAAAAACTTGGCGTCCCGCGTATTGCGTTCGGAATACTCATGCCACGCCGCATAAAGAATCGGCATCGACAGCGCCAGGCTGATCCACTCCAGCGTCAAAAAATCGTCACCCATCAATTCACCTCAAGGGTTGGTTTGGCCAGTCGTGTGCGGGCAGGCTTTCTCTGGCGGTCCATAGTTCGCGTCAGGGCGCGCACCAGGCGCTCCAAACCGTCATCCAATGCGGTGCGCCAATCGCTCGCCAGCGAAGAAATCACCAGCACCCCCGACTTCTCGGTTTTCACTTCCAACAAGCAATGCTTGTCGACGCCGCCCTTAGGGCCATTGATGTCGGTGAACATGACTTTGGTCCGCGGCACGGTGGCCCCCAGCCTGCGCAAAACGAAC
Source organism: Comamonadaceae bacterium (assembly GCA_027483085.1). GTDB lineage: Bacteria > Pseudomonadota > Gammaproteobacteria > Burkholderiales > Burkholderiaceae_C > Allorhodoferax. The sequence continues at coordinate 4,359 of JAIXVK010000013.1, forward strand.
CGCACCCGCTCCAGAGCCTCTTGGCGCAAAGTGCTGCCAGTTGCATGTCGCGATTCAAAAATGACTTGCATAAAAAACTCCTTGCTGTGAATGAGCCTCTACCTTAAGCACGAGAACATTCTGCAAAAAGCAGATAATTTCTGATCTAAATTCCCGTAAATACAGAATATGAGCACCAGCTTCAACTACAAGCACCTGTACTACTTTTGGGTGGTGGCCAAGGAGGGCGGCATGTCACGGGCGGCCGACAAGCTCGACATGGCAGTGCAAACCGTGAGCGCGCAGGTCCGCGAACTGGAGCGCTCGCTGGGCTACGCTTTGCTCAAACCCGCCGGCCGCGGCTTGGTGCTCACAGATGCGGGCCAGACCGCTTTGCAACTGGCCGACCAGATATTCCAGATCGGCGAGAACTTGCCCGAGCGGGTGCGCGAATCAGCCAGCGCCCCGGCGATGCGGCTGGCTGTGGGCATATCAGACGGCTTGCCCAAGCTGGTGGCGCGCCGCCTGTTGCAACCGGTCATCAGCGAGCCAACGCTGCGCTTGATTTGCCACGAAGGCGAGCTTGACGAGTTGTTGGGGGACTTGGCCTTGCACCGGCTCGATGTGGTGTTCTCTGACCGCCCTGCTCCGGCCAACCCCAACATCAAGCTCTACAGCCACGCCATGGGGCAGTCGCCCATGGCCTGGTACGGCACCCCCGCATTGGTGAGCGGTGCAGCGAGCCACTTTCCCCAGTGCCTTGCCACCACGCCGGTGCTGCTACCCACAGCCCACACCGCCGTGCGGGCCCGCCTGGACCACTGGTTTGAGCAACAGGGCGTTCGCCCGCGTATCGTTGGCGAGTTTGAGGACAGTGCGCTGCTCAATACCTTCGGGGCCAGCGGCATGGGCATTTTTCCGGCCGCCGAATGGGCTGAGCAAGACTTGTTGGCCAACTATGGTGTCGAACGATTGGC
>JAIXVK010000543.1 GCA_027483085.1 Comamonadaceae bacterium
CCATGCTGGCCAGCCGCTTTTTGAAAGATGAAGCGCACATGAAGCGCCCCGGTGTCGTGGTGCGCAGCTTTGAGCGTGCCTTCAACGCCACCTTGGCCGGCTACACCCGCATGCTGGACCTGGCCTTGGCCCACCGCTGGGTGATTTTGGCCATTGCGCTGTCTACCTTCGTTGCCACTGCCTGGCTGTTGCAGGTGATCCCGAAAGGATTTTTCCCGGAGGAAGACATCGGTCAAATCCAGGTCACGACCGAGGCCGCGGAAGACACGTCGTTCACGGCCATGGTGGCCCTGCAAGAGCGTGCGGCTGAAATCATCCGCAAAGACCCGAACGTGGCGGTGGTCAGCTCGTTCAACGGGGGAGGCGGTGCGCAAAACACCGGTCGCATGTTTGTGACGCTCAAGCCCCAGTCCGAACGCGAGCCGATGAAAAAAGTGGTCGAAGGCCTGCGCAAGAAATTGCGGGGCGTGGCCGGTATCAACGTGTTCATGCGCCCCACCCAAAACTTGCAGCTTGGCGGCCGCCAGAGCAAGGCGCAGTACCAGTACATCTTGCAGAGTATCCGGGCTGACGAGCTCAGCACCTGGGCCCAGAAGCTCCAAGAAAAGCTGCGCTCTGACCCGATGTTCCGCGACGTGACCAGCGACTCGCAATTGCGCGGCTTGCAAGCGCAACTCAAAATTGACCGCGACCGCGCCAACTCTTTGGGGGTGTCGGTCGACAGCATCCGTACCGTCCTGTTCAGTGCGTTTGGTGAGCGCCAGGTGTCCACCATTTACCTGCCGACCGACAGCTACCAGGTCATCATGGAAGTCGCCCCCGAGGCCAAGCAGGACGAATCTGCCATTAACGGCATTTACGTGCGCTCCAGCAACGGCGGGCTGGTGCCCCTGAGCAGCTTCACCACCGTGGAGCGCTCGGTAGGCCCTACCTCGATCAACCACGTGGGCCAACTGCAAGCGGTGACCGTGTCGTTCAACCTGGCGCCCGGTGCCGCGCTGGGCGATGCCACTGCCAAGATCGATGCGGCCCGCGAGGCCATCCAGATGCCGAGCTCCATCATCAGCAGCTACGGCGGCGATGCTGCGGTGTTCAAAAACTCGCAAGGCAGTCAGGCCATTCTGATCATTGCGGCGCTGCTCGTGATTTATGTCTTGCTGGGGGTGCTGTATGAGAGCTATATCCACCCCATCACCATCCTGGCCGGCCTGCCTTCAGCAGCCACCGGCGCGCTGGCGACGCTGATGTTTTTCGGTCAGGACTTGACCCTGATTGCCACTATCGGCTTGGTCTTGCTCATCGGGATTGTGAAGAAAAACGCGATCATGATGATCGACTTTGCGCTCGATGCGCAGCGTCATATGGGCATGACGCCGGCAGAGGCGATTCGCGAGGCGTGTATCTTGCGCTTCCGCCCGATCATGATGACCACCTTGGCAGCGCTCATGGGGGCTTTGCCGATTGCACTGGGAATCGGCGCCGGCGCCGAGCTGCGTCAGCCCTTGGGCTTGGCAGTGGTGGGCGGCCTGATTTTTTCGCAGGCCATCACCTTGTTCATCACGCCGGTGCTTTACCTGCTGCTCGAGCGCTTTAGCGGCACCGGCCCCATAGTGACGCCGGAGGCCGCTCAGGTCGAGGTTTAAGAACCCGTCTGGGCCTTGCGCTTGCCGCGGGCCCGGATGTTCAAGGCTTCCACCGCCAGCGAGAAAGCCATGGCAGCGTAGATATAGCCCTTGGGGATTTCCTGGTCAAACGCTTCTGCGGTGAGCGCCATGCCCACCATGACCAGGAACGCCAAGGCCAGCACCTTGACCGACGGGTGGCGGTCCACAAACTCACCGATCGGCTTGGCGGCCACCAGCATCACACCGACCGACACCACCACGGCGGCGACCATCACGCTGATCTGGTCGACCATGCCGACTGCGGTGATCACCGAGTCCAGCGAAAACACAATATCAATGATGGCAATCTGGCCGATGATGGACCAGAACAGTTTGGTGCCGGCGGCCTTCATGACCGCGTCTTCGGTGGCGGCGGGGGCGTGTTCGTCGCGGGCTTCTACTTCCACAAAAATCTCGTGCGAGGCTTTGTAGAGCAAAAAGAGCCCGCCGGCGAGCAATACTAGGTCCCGGCCGCTGAAGCCCTTGCCGGCCACGCTGAACAAGTCTTCGGTCAGGCCCATGACCCAGCTCAGCGAAAACAGCAGCAGCAGGCGCGACACCATCGCAAAGCCCAGGCCGAGGCGGCGTGCCTTGTCCCGCATGTGGGGTGGCAGGCGCCCGACCAGAATCGAGATGAAGATGATGTTGTCAATGCCCAGCACGATTTCCAGTGCTGTCAGCATGGCAAAGGCAATCCAGACGTTCGGGTCGCTCAAAAATTCCATGGTTTTGTCCTTGTAAAAAAGAAGGTTGTTCTGGCCGCCATCCTAGCTGCTTGGCGTGACCGTGGCATCCCCCGGTCGGCCGGTACACTTTCACGGCTATGCCCCGCTTTGCCGCCAACCTTTCGCTGCTCTACAACGAGCACCCCTTTCTGGATCGATTTGCCGCTGCTGCGGCCGACGGCTTCACGGGGGTGGAGTTTTTGTTTCCATACGCCTTTGCCGTCAAAGAGCTGGCGGCACGCTTGCAAACCCATGGCCTGCAACAGGTGCTGCTCAATGCACCGCCCGGTGATTGGGATGCCGGTGAACGCGGTATTGCCGCACTGCCCGGGCGGGAAGCCGAGTTCCGAGCCGGTTTCGCCCGCGCGCTGGAATATGCCCATGCCCTCGATTGCCCCCGCATTCACGTGCTCGCCGGCGTGTTGCCGCCCGGTGCAGACTCCGCCGCTTGCCACGCGACCTACCTGGACAACTTGCAATGGGCCGCAGCGCAGGCGGCATCGGCGGGCTGTGCGGTGCTGGTGGAGCCAATCAACACCCGCGACTTTCCGGGCTACCTGTTGCAAACACAGGCTCAGGCCCACGCGATCGTGCAGGCGGTGGGGGCGCCTAACCTGCAAGTGCAGTTCGACCTGTACCACTGCCAGATCATGGAAGGCGATGTGGCTACCAAGATCCGCGAATACTTGCCCACCGGGCGCGTCGGTCACTTTCAGATTGCCGGTGTGCCCGGCCGCCACGAGCCCGACGTGGGGGAGTTGAATTACCCGTATCTGCTGGACGTGATCGACGAGGTGTCGGCCGCGTGTGGCTGGGACGGCTGGGTGGGTTGCGAATACCGCCCCCGGCGTGGCGTGGTGCGGGGTGCCACCCGCGAGGGCTTGGGCTGGCTGCAACGCCGATCAGGGTAAGTCCCTAAAATCGGAGGATGACTGAAACCTCCACCACCGTAATCGCCACCCATAGTGGCACCTTCCATGCCGACGACGTATTCGGCGTGGGCATTTTGATGGGGGTGTTTCCCTCGCACCGCTTGGTTCGCACCCGCAAACAAGAGCTGATCGACGCGGCTGATTTCGCGGTCGATGTGGGGGGTGTGTGGGATGCCGCCAAGGGCCGCTTCGACCACCACCAACGCGGATTCGATGGCGCCCGCCCGGCCCAACTGGTGGATGGCAACCCCGTACCCGGCGTGGGCTACGCCAGCGCGGGCTTGGTGTGGTCCCAGTACGGCACCGCCTATGTGCAGGCCTGGTGCGCAGCTCAGGGCCACGCGCTGGATGCGGCAGCGATCGAGCAGATCGTGCGATCCATCGACCACTCGCTGGTGCAGTACCTCGACATTGTGGACACCGGCCAGGGCGATGTGTCGCCCGGCATCTTCGGCCTCTCGAGTCTGATCGCCCAGCTCAATACCCATTGGCTCGAAGAAAAGGGCCTCGACCATGCGGCCAAGGCCCATCTGCTGGAAACCCGCTTCCGCGAAGCGATTGCCATCACCCGCAAGTTTCTCGACCACGCCATCAGCAAAAAGGTGGCCCAGCTGCGCGCTATGGACACGGTGCGCCAGGCGCCGCGCCTGCTGGGCGGCCGGGTGCTGCACCTGCAAGAGGGCGGCATGCCCTGGACGCACGTGGTGCTGAATGAAATGCCCGAGGTGATGTTTGTCATTTACCCCGACTCCGATGGCGACCAGTACCAGATCAAAACTGTGCCGGTCGAAGCGGGCTCGTTCACTGCCCGTATGGACTTGCCGGCTAGCTGGGCCGGCCTGCGCGATGGCGAGTTGGCCGCGGTGAACGGCGTGTCTGACAGCGTGTTTTGCCACCTGAACCTGTTTATCGGTGGCGCCCGCAGCTTTGAAGGCGCGGTGAAGATGGCCGAATTGGCGCTGGCGGACGCTGCCGCCGCATGAAGACCCTGCAGTCACCCTCTGCCCTGCAACAAGTCCGCGCGGCCATTCGCGCCAATGCGCTGCCCGGCGTGTTGCTGTGGTGCGGCCTGGCTGTGCTGCTGCTGGCCTACGCCAC
>JAIXVK010000214.1 GCA_027483085.1 Comamonadaceae bacterium
ATGCCTGGCAGGAAACGCGCCACACCATGGACAACGTCAAATCCGGCGTGGAACGCTTTCTCGCGCTGCTGTTTGCGCTGCTCTCCGGACTGCTGTGCGTGATCAGCGTGACAGCGGTGATCGGCTATGTGTGGGATTTTCCGGCGGTGGATTGGGCCCTTTTGGCCTTTTATGCGGCGCTGGGCGGTGTCACCGCTTGGTTCACCCGGGTGCAGTGGCGCGACTTCCGCGGACAAAAATAGACGCCCGCCCCCAGTGCGGCCTAGGGTTCCCCCGATCAGCACCAAGCGCTTGCTCGGCAAAAATGCCGCATGAGCAAAATCATCGTTTTCGCTACCCCAGTTTTCTTCCTCCTCATCGCCCTGGAGTTCGCCTGGAGCAGGCGTGCCAACGCCCGTGTACCCGGCAGCCGGGCCTATCGCCTCAATGACGCGATCAACAGCATCAGCCTTGGCATCTTGAGCCAGGTGGCAGGGGTGCTGAGCAAGGTGCTCACGGTGGGTATTTATGCTGCGGTGTTCAACGCGGTTGCCTTGTACCCCGACCTCGCTTTCTGGAGCTCCTGGTACGGCGTGGTGCTGGCGCTGGTGTTTTACGATTTTTGCTACTACTGGCTGCACCGCGCCGGCCACGTGGTAGCGCTGTTCTGGGCGGCCCATGTGGTGCACCACCAGAGCCAGCACTACAACCTGTCGACCGCCCTGCGCCAGACCAGCAGCGGGGCGTTGTTCGGCTGGGTGTTTTACCTGCCGATGGCCATAGCCGGTGTGCCACCGCTGATTTTGGGAATCGTGGCGCTCATCGACCTGCTTTATCAGTTCTGGGTGCACACCGAGCAGGTGGGCAAGCTGGGCTGGTTTGACCGGGTGTTTTGCTCGCCCAGCAACCACCGGGTGCACCACGCGGTGAACGATCCGTACATCGACAAAAACTACGGCGGCATCCTGATGGTGTGGGACCGCATGTTTGGCACTTTCCGCGAGGAAGATGAGCCCTGCGTTTACGGCACACGCGGTGCGCTCAATAGCTGGGACCCGGTGTGGGCCAATGCCGAGGTGTACTGGGGTCTGGCCAAAGATAGCTGGGCCACCCGCCGCTGGGTCGACAAGCTGCGTGTCTGGTTCATGCCGCCGGGCTGGCAACCGGCAGACCTGGCCGCGGCCCACCCCAAACCCGCATTCCGCTTGGAGCAGGTGCAGACGTTTAACCCACCCTTAAGCACCCGCCAGCAGTGGTTCGCCAGTCTGCAGTTTTTGGGCTTACTGGGTGCTGTGGCGGCATTTTTATGGGTGGCGGACAGCCTGAGCTTTACCGATGCTGCGCTCTATGCGGCGGGCCTGTTTGCCTCGGTATGGGCGGTAGGCCGATTCATGCAACATGGCCTGAGCACGCTGGAAGTGTTGGCCGTAGAAGCTGCGGCTTGGGCCAGCCTGAGTGCAATAGACCTGCTGCCTGGCCACCTACTGGCCAAGCCACTGGTGATGACACTTGCTATTATTTTTGTAGCTACTCGCGCTTATTCTATGAGCGCCAGTGGCAAAAATCACTCTAAATCGACTGCCTTGCTGCTTGCGGCGTTGGTGTTTTCGCTGGCGGGTGATGTGTTTCTGATGCTGCCCGGCGACTATTTCATCCCCGGGCTGGCGGCGTTTCTGGTGGCGCACGCCTTCTACATCGCCCTGTTCCGGCAGGATGCGCCGTGGTTTGCCAACCGCAGGGCGTTGCAAGGAGTGCTGGCAATTGGCGCCGGGGTGTATGCCGTGCTATGGAGCCACTTGCCTGACGCAGGCCTGCAAGTGGCCGTGGCAGCCTATATCACCGTGATCTGTTTGATGACCTCACAGGCCTTGGGCCGGGCCAGCACATTGGGCGATGCAGCCGCCGCGCGCGTGGCGCTGGGTGCCTGCATCTTCATGGCAAGTGACGCGCTGATCGCGCTCAACAAATTCCTGATGCCGGTACCCTTGGCCTCGTTCTGGATTTTGGTGACTTACTTTGCCGCCCAGCTGTTGATCACCCGCAACAGCAAAGCCTGACGCGATCGCTCAGCAGTGCGGCCGGCCGTAGTTTTGCATGCAAAGGTTGCGAATGCGCTGTTGGTCAATCGCCAAGTTTCTTTGGGCATCCTGTTGCGCTTGGTACTTGGCGTTTCTCTCGGCCGACTCTTTGCGCTGGGCCTCTGATCGCTCGAGATAGGCCCGTTGATTCTGCTGCGACATGGCCAGAGAGTTTTGGTACTCAGCATTTCTGGAGGAAACCAGGCTCTCGCGGCGAAGTTTTTCTTCGCTGGCTTTGGCATCGGCATTCATTTTGGCCACCATCGCTTCGCGTTTGGCGACCTCAGCCAGTTTTTGCTGGGCTTCTTGCTCTTCGAGCTTGCGCCGTTCGAGCTCCATCACCGCGAGCTCACGCTTGCGCTCTTGGTTTTTGTTTTGCAGGTAAAAACCCGCTGAAAACAACACCGCGACCAACAAGGCGCCGATCATGATCGGGCGCTGGTACCACGGGGTCTCTGGAGCCTCCGCCACGTAGCGCATTGATAGGCTGGGTGTGGTCGAGCTTGCCTGCAACTTCCGGTCATGGGCGGCCCGCATCTCCGGGTTCAAAAGGATCTTGGCAGCCTCGCGAATCGACTGGAGCCGATCCATGTCTTCGGGGTGGTCGACCAGATGTTCTTTGGTGAACCTGGCTTGAGCCACCGTCAGCGCTTGCCGGATTTCCTCTGGATTCGCATCGCCGGGCAGGCCCAGCGTCAGATAGGCAGACTTCATACTCTTCACTCCCTGTGGTCGCCACGAACACCTGGGCTGCAGGTGAGTGATTGGCGTGGTTCTTTTCGTTCTCTGCCAAATATTTTACAAATCTTTACCGAGCGATCTGCCCTCGCGTAGCGCCAGAGGAAAGAGAAGTCTGAATCACCCAGCTCCTTTGCAAAGCGCCGGTGGATTAGTCGCCCAACAAGTCCACCACCGGCCCCGCAGGCGCGGTGACTCCGAGGTGGCGGTAGGCGGCCAGCGTGGCAATGCGGCCACGCGGGGTGCGCTGCAAGTAACCCTGCTGGATCAGGTAGGGCTCGATCACGTCTTCAATGGTTTCGCGCTCTTCGCCGATGCTGGCGGCAATGTTGTCCAGCCCCACAGGGCCGCCATCGAAGCGGTGAATCACCGCCTCCAGCAGCTTGCGGTCCATCAGATCAAAGCCTTGCGGGTCCACATCCAGCATGGCCAGCGCGCGGTTGGCAATGTCCAAGGTGATCTTTCCATCGCCCTTGACCTCGGCAAAGTCGCGTACGCGGCGCAGCAGGCGGTTGGCAATCCGCGGTGTGCCGCGCGAGCGGCGGGCGATCTCGAAACCGCCATCTTCGTCCATGGGCACACCCAAGAGACCTGCACTGCGCTTGACGATGCGAGCCAGCTCTTCGTTCGTATAAAACTCCAGCCGCGCCACGATGCCGAAGCGGTCGCGCAGCGGGTTGGTCAGCATGCCGGCCCGCGTTGTGGCGCCCACCAGCGTGAAAGGCTGCAAGTCGAGCTTGATCGAGCGGGCCGCCGGGCCTTCGCCGATCATGATGTCGATTTTGTAGTCCTCCAGCGCGGGGTACAAGATTTCTTCGACCACTGCAGAGAGGCGGTGGATTTCGTCGATGAAGAGAACGTCGTTCTTCTCCAGGTTGGTCAGCAGCGCGGCCAAATCTTTTGGCTTTTCGAGCACCGGGCCCGAGGTCTGGCGCAGGTTCACGCCGAGCTCGTGGGCAATGATGTGGCTGAGCGTGGTTTTGCCCAAGCCGGGCGGGCCGAACAGCAGCACGTGGTCCAGCGCCTCGTCCCGCTTTTTGGCGGCACCGATAAAGATTTCCAGCTGCTCGCGCACCTTGGCCTGGCCCACATACTCGTCGAGCAGCTTGGGGCGCAGGGCGCGTTCGATGGCCTCTTCGCTGTTAGACACAGGCGCGGCCGACACTACGCGGGGCGCAGGCGGCGGGGGAACAGCAAAATCGTCGGTCTGAATGCTCACAGCAGCGGCCTATCCAAGCAGAAAAAACAAGATACCCAAACGGGGTGCCCACTATAGCGCGCGCCATGCC
>JAIXVK010000347.1 GCA_027483085.1 Comamonadaceae bacterium
GCGCCGGCGATTGCGGGCGACATGGTGGGCTGCATCGGCGTGAGTGAGGTAACCGGCGGCTCGGATGTGGCAGCCCTCAAAACCACAGCCCGCAAAGACGGCGGTGATTACGTGATCAACGGCTCCAAGATGTGGATCACCAACGGCATGCAGGCCGACTGGTGCTGCCTGCTGGCCAACACCAGCGAGGGGGCGGTGCACAAGAACAAGTCGCTCATCATCGTGCCCATGGATGCGCCGGGCATCACCCGCCAGAAGATCGAAAAGATCGGCATGCATAGCAGCGACACGGCCCAGCTGTTTTTTGACAACGTGCGGGTGCCCCAGCGCAACCTGATCGGCCAGGAGGGCATGGGCTTCATGCTGCAGATGCTGCAGTTCCAGGAAGAGCGGCTCTACGGTGCGGCCAGCAGCCTGCGCTCGCTGGACAACCTGATCAACCTCACCATCGACTACACCCGCCAGCGCCAGACCTTCGGGCAGCCCATCCTCAACAACCAGGTGGTGCATTTCCGCCTGGCCGAGCTGCGCACCGAGGTGGAGTGCCTGCGCGCGCTCACCTACCGTGCGGTGGAGCAGTACGTGGGCGGCAAGGATGTGACCAAGCTGGCCTCCATGGCCAAGCTCAAGGCGGGCCGCCTGAGCCGCGAGGTGACTGATAGCTGCCTGCAGTACTGGGGCGGCATGGGCTTCACTGCCGATAACCCGATCTCCCAGGCTTACCGCGACAGCCGCCTCATCTCGATTGGCGGCGGGGCCGACGAAATCATGTTGGGCATCATCTGCAAGCTCGAAGGCACCTTGCCCGTGAAAGCCGCTTGAGCTATGCAGGTTTCTGAGTCAAATAGCCCGCTAGCGCCCATGGATATTGCGCAAGCAGCTCCTGAAAAAGGAGCAAATACGCTTGCGCCAAGCTACGGGCATATCCGCGCAGAGCAGGTGGGGGCGGTGTTGCACATCACCCTGAACCGGCCTGAGGCGCGCAACGCCATGTCCCTGCAAATGGTGGCCGAGCTGCAACAAGCTTTGCAGGCGGCTGAGGCCACTGCAGGTAGTGAAGGCGCTGTGCGCGTGGTGGTGTTGCGCGGCGCAGGCGGGCACTTCTGCGCGGGTGCGGACCTCAAAGACATGGCTGGCGCACGCATGCGCTCCATGCAACGCGAGGCTGGCGCGCCGGACCCGATTGCGGAGGTGAACGCCGCCTTCGGCCGCCTGTGCGTGGCCTACGCCCAGACCCCGCTGGCCGTGGTGGCCGTGCTGGAAGGCACAGTCATGGGCGGCGGCTTCGGCCTGGCCTGTGTGGCCGATGTGGCGCTGGCGGATGAGAGTGCCTCGTTCCGCCTGCCCGAGACGTCGCTTGGCGTCGTGCCCGCACAGATCGCGCCGTTTCTGGTCGAGCGCTTGGGCTATTCGCAGGCCAAGCGCTTGGCCGTGACCGGCGGGCGCTTGGACGCTGCTGGGGCGCACAGAATGGGCTTAATCCATGAGCTGTGCAGTGCTGACGAATTGCCGGAAGCGCTTGCCCGAGTGCTAGCAGAAATTCAGGCCTGTGCCCCCGGCGCCCTGGCCGCCACCAAAGCCCTGATGCAGCAAGCCCGCTTCAGCCCTGCAGCCGACCTGGTGGAGCACGCCGCCGCCGTATTCGCCCATTCAGCGCAAAGCGCAGAGGGACTAGAGGGCATGACCGCATTCATACAAAAACGCAAACCAACCTGGGCCGTGACATGAATTTATGGTCAACCAACAAAGCCACTCCAAGCCTGTGGGGTGATGCGTTTTGCGTAGGTCAAGGAGGAGCCCGCAAAGCGGGCGGGGGACACGAAGCAAAGCGCATTGCCCCACAGGCGCCACAGGAGGAGGTCTTGGATGTTTAGCAAAATCTTGATCGCCAACCGCGGTGAAATTGCCTGCCGTGTCATCCGCACCGCCCGCAAACTAGGCTACCAAACCGTGGCCGTCTACAGCGATGCCGACCGCGACGCACCCCACGTAGCCTTGGCCGATGAGGCCGTGCACATCGGCCCCTCGCCCGCAGCAGAGTCTTACCTCAGGGTGGATGCCATTCTCGAAGCTGCGCGCAAAACCGGCGCAGATGCTTTGCACCCCGGCTACGGCTTCTTGAGCGAGAACGCTGCGTTTGCTAAGGCCTGTGCCGATGCGGGCGTGGTGTTCATCGGCCCGCCGCCGGACGCCATCACCGCCATGGGCGACAAGGCATTGGCCAAGCAGCGCATGATGCAAGCGGGCGTGCCCTGCGCACCGGGCTACTTGGGTGCTGACCAGAGCGACACGGTACTCACGCAAGAGGCGCACAGATTAGGCTACCCATTGCTGGTGAAAGCCGTGGCCGGTGGCGGTGGACGCGGCATGCGGCTGGTGCGCAGCGACGCCGAATTGCAGCCCGGTCTGGAGGGCGCACGCCGGGAAGCCATCAGCGCATTCGGCGACGGCACGCTGATGTTGGAGCGTTTGATAGACAACGGCCGCCACATCGAAATACAGGTGTTTGCGGACGCGCACGGCAATGCGGTCTACCTGGGTGAGCGCGACTGCACGGCCCAGCGACGCCGGCAAAAGGTGATTGAAGAAGCGCCGTCCCCGGTGGTCAGCCCCGCCATGCGCGAGGCCATGGGGCGCGATGCGGTGGCTGCGGCGCTGGCGGTGGGCTACCGCGGTGCGGGCACGGTGGAGTTCATTGTGGATGAGCACCTCAAGCACTACTTTCTGGAAATGAACACGCGTCTGCAGGTCGAGCATCCGGTTACCGAATGCATCACCGGTTTCGACCTGGTGGAGTGGCAGCTGCAAGTAGCAGCAGGCGAGCCCTTGCCTGCGCGGCAGGAAGATATCCGCCTGAGTGGCCATGCCATCGAGGCACGCCTGTATGCGGAAGACCCCTACACCGGATTTGCGCCGCAGACCGGCACCGTAGCCTATTGGCAGCCCGAGCGCGCCCTACAGCCCGGTGTGCGGATCGACGATGGCATCCGACAAGGGAGTGTGGTCTCGCCGTTCTACGACCCGATGGTGGCCAAAGTCATCGTCCACGGGCGTGACCGTGGCGATGCCATTCGCCGACTGCGTGCAGCTTTGGCGAACGCGCCCTTGCTGGGTTTGAAGAGCAACGGTCGTTTCCTGAGCGACTTGGTGGATCACCCCGACTTCCGCGAAGCGCGTATGACCACCACGCTCATCGACCAGTGGCTGGAGCAGGGTGAGCCTCTGCTGCAAGCCCCGGTGCCTTCCATGGCGGCCTGGCAAGTTGCTGCCCTGGCGTTGGCGCAGCAGCGAGGCAGCAGCTGGCGGGCCAACAGCGTGGCGGCTTACAGCGTGCAGATGCAATGTGGTGAAGAGGCGCGCACCGTGCGCATCAGCAGCGACGGTCAAGGCTTGACCACCATCACCATGGATGGGGCGACAGCGCAGGTCCGCGTCATCGCTTGGCAAGACGCCGTTTTGCGTCTGGAGCTGGATGGTGTGGCGCAGACCGCCATTGCCGTGTTCGCTGCCGGTGCATGGCATGTGGCGCATGCGGGCTACAGCCATGTGTTCAGCGAGGTGTCGGCCTTCCCGGATGCGGATGCTTTGAAAGATGCCAGCCGTGCACTATCGCCTGTGGCCGGCAAGGTTACGCAGGTGCTGGTGGCGCCGGGCGACGCGGTCAGAGAGGGCCAGCAACTCGTCTGCGTGGAAGCCATGAAGATGGAGATGTGGCTCTGTGCCGAACAGGCGGGCCAAGTGCAGGCGGTTCACGCCCGTACGGGCGAGCAGGTGGAAGCCGGCGCGGTGCTGGTGGAGCTGAGCCCCGGGGCGGATGTGGCCCCCACTGAAACACACTGAGGAATCCCATGGACAAAGCCATATTGACCTGCGCCTTGACCGGCGTGTTGACCAACCCCAAGCAGCACCCCGTACCTGTCACGCCCGCCC
>JAIXVK010000550.1 GCA_027483085.1 Comamonadaceae bacterium
AGAGGTTCATCGCTTTGCAATTCGGAGCTGATCAACATACCCAGGGCGCGGTATTGATGTCCCGCACTTTGCCAACTCTGCATTTTTTGTGACTTCAGGTCCGTACCCACCTCACCTGCATATCCGTCGGGGATTTCAAACTTTGCAGTCTCATACAGCGTCTTTCCGCTGATTTGAACGTTCACGATTAATCCTTCATGGCTGTGAAGGACCTCGTTTAAGCGGGTTTGCAGATCCTGCGATGAAGTGGCCTTCGTTGCGACCTCTTGAATCAGGTGGATTTTGTCCTCCAGAAGGCTACGGTCCAGATCTTCAAAGTGCTGATTCATTGCCAATGAAGTCACACCTCCCAGGCCCAGCAGGACGGTGGCTGATGCCAGTGTGTAAAACAGGGTAAGGCGGGTGGTGAGTGAGAAGCGCTGCGTCATGGCGTGGATAGCGGGTTTTCCAGAACATAGCCCATGCCGCGCACAGTCTGGAGCAGCTTGGGCTCGAACGCGTCGTCAATCTTGCTGCGCAGACGCCGTACCGCTACTTCAATGACATTGGTGTCACTGTCAAAGTTCATATCCCAGACTTGAGATGCGATCAGGGATCGAGGCAACACTTCCCCCTGTCGGCGCATCAAAAGCTCCAGCAAACCGAATTCCTTGGAGGTCAAATCGATGCGTTTGCCTGCACGTGTTACACGGCGACGCAGCAAATCCAGCTCCAGGTCAGCTACTTTCAGTGAGGTTGCCTCGACACCGGACTTGCCGCGCCGCAAGATAGTACGGACACGGGCCAGCAGCTCCGCAAATGAAAAAGGCTTGACCAGGTAGTCGTCTGCGCCCAGTTCCAAACCCTTGATTCGGTCCTCCACCTGATCTTTGGCGGTCAGGAACAAAACCGGAACTTCATTACCCTTGCGGCGCAGGTTACGCATCACCTCCCAGCCATCCATGCCTGGAAGCATCACATCCAAGATGATGAGATCGTGCTCACCCTCAAGGGCAGTGTGCAGGCCATCATTGCCGTTGTGGACCAGATCCACAATAAAACTGGCCTCTTTCAGGCCTTGTCGCAGGTATTCGCCCGTCTTGGGTTCGTCTTCAATGATCAGTATCTTCACAGTCGGTGTCCTTTTCTCAAGTGTGCACCGGTTGACGCTGGCGTCGCCGAAGATTACAAATTTGTAATCAAAGCGACAGCTTGGTGTTGGGACCGTCTCGATAAAGTTCAGTCAGTTTTACACAAAGCCAAAGGACTCCTATGCATCGTGTTCCGATCCTGCGACGCAAACCACTGTGGTTAGCAACGCTCGCCCTGTGTGCCCTTGTGGGTGCAGCATCAGCCCAACAGGCCGTGCAAGAGCCTGTGGAACAAGGCACCATCGATTGGCGTAAAGCCAATGATGAGGTCTCTCAGTTCAAGCGGGGTCATGCGGATGTCCTCAAGTGGGAACAGGCCAATGACGCGGCAACCAAAGAAGCTCCCGTTGTTGCGCCCGACTTATGGCTAAAAACAGCGGATGCAGCAGTTCGGCAGGCATGGCGTGCACGCCCTGAATTGACTTCTTCTTTGTCCCAACTGGGTACAGCCAATCAAGAGCGTATTGCCCAAGGACGGTGGTTGGAGGTCGATCCCAGCGTGCGTCGCCATGTGGATGACTTTGACTCCGTTCTTGACGTCGCGGTGGACACTCGTAAGGCTTGGTGGAATGCGGTGGCCGCCCAGGCTGGACTGAAACTTCAACAGGATATGCAAGAGGCTTCGTCAGCTGCAGCCGAACTGGCCCGTCGCATGGCTCGCGTCGGCAATTGGAGCCGCATGGAGCAGGCCCAGTCCCAGTCGAAACTGGGTAACGTCAAGCTCCAAACCCTGAAATCAGCGGCAGAAGCCAAGCAGGCACAGATAGCGTTGCTCAAGACACTCAAGTTGTGGGGCATTTCCTCTAGCGTAGGACTACCAGACTCACTGCCAGAGGTCCCTGACCAGCCTATTGCCGCGGAGGCCGTCCAAAAAGGTCTGAAAGCCGTGCGTGCGGTACTTCCACGTTCCGAAGGTCTGCGTGTCCAGGGAACAGCGCAACAGGCATTCGACATCTACAACGCGAGCTACGCGGCTGCCCGTTTGTCACAGGACGAACAGAAGCTGCGTCAGTTCATCTATGACGAAACCGTGCTTCGGTACAACGGAATGCTGCTGAGCGTCTGGGATCTGCTGACAGAGACAGCGACCCAACTGCAATCAAGCGTCACTTCTATCAACACCAAACGCGACCTCCTCATTGCGGAAGCTGATTTGCACTGGGTACTGCAGGGCGGTGAACCCGCCAACTTTGTAAGCATTGGTGCGGGTGGCGGTGCTTCGGCTGAGTAACAAATAGGAAAAACCATGGATCAATCCAATTCTCGTCGTCGATTCTTCGCAGGTGCTGCAACCGCCGTTGCTGGCATCACGGTCGCTCGTTCCGCATTGGCCACTTTGCCTGAACCCGTCATTCAGACATCCGTCAACACCGCACCACCGCTGGTCCCCACCAATGGCCGTCCCTACAACCCCGTGGTAACACTCAATGGTTGGACCCTGCCATGGCGTATGAACAACGGTGTCAAGGAGTTTCACCTGGTGGCAGAGCCGGTTGAGCGAGAAGTCTCCCCTGGCTTCAAAGTCAATATGTGGGGCTACAACGGCCAAAGTCCCGGCCCCACCATTGAGGTGGTGGAAGGTGACCGGGTGCGAATCTTCGTCACCAACAAACTTCCCGAGCACACAACAATTCATTGGCATGGACAACGTTTGCCCAGTGGCATGGATGGTGTGGGTGGCCTGAACCAGAAGGCTATACCCGTTGGCAAGACCTATATGTACGAGTTTGTAGCGCGTCGGCCTGGGACATTCATGTACCACCCGCATGCGGACGAAATGGTCCAGATGGCCATGGGCTTGATGGGCTTCTGGGTCACACACCCCAAGGAAAAGCACCCACATATCAGTGATGTGGATCGGGACTTCTGTTTCTTGCTGAACGCCTTTGACGTAGAGCCTGGAACCAAAACGCCCAAGATCAACACCATGTTGGATTTCAACATCTGGTCTTGGAACAGTCGTGTCTTCCCGGGCATCGATACGCTCAATGTGCGCCACAACGACCGGGTTCGCATCCGTGTGGGCAACCTGACAATGACCAACCACCCCATTCACATCCACGGCCACGAATTCTTGGTCACAGGGACTGACGGGGGTCCGACACCGCCCACCACGCGCTGGTATGAGGTCACGACCGATGTGGCCGTGGGGCAAATGCGCCAGATTGAGTTCGTTGCCGACGAAGAAGGAGACTGGGCCATGCATTGCCACAAGAGCCACCACACCATGAACGCCATGGGACACACGGTTCCCACCATGGTCGGAGTGGATCACCGGGGTCTGGTTAAAAAGATCCAGAAAGTCTCCCCTGACTACATGCTCATGGGCGAGCGTGGCATGGCAGACATGGGTGAAATGGAAATGCCCATTCCTGAAAACACCGCACCAATGATGACTGGTCAGGCCCAGTTTGGGCCGGTTGAAATGGGCGGCATGTTCAGTGTGCTCAAAGTGCGCAAGGATCAAAAACCCGGCGACTACAGCGACCCAGGCCCTTACAAGTACCCACCAGGGACTGTTGCTCAGGAATACACAGGCCCACTGTCGGAACCCGCCCGTTTGCGCTCGGAAATCAGTTCAGGTAAGGCTGCAAACGATAAACCATCGCCCGCTACCGTAATGAATGCGAAGAAACCCAATGCGCATTCTGGCCACTAATTTTTAACGCCCCTATTTTTAACCCAAGGACCCACCATGAAAATTGCAAAAACCTTTTCCACCATCCTCGTAGCCGCCAGCTTTGCGGCAATTTCCACCGGCGCACTGGCAAGTGGAAGCCACGGAGGTGGTCATAGTGAGGAGACTGCTATTGGAAAAGCTGGCGTCGCCACAAAAAACACACGCACGGTAACAGTGGAGATGGCCGACAACATGCGCTATACCCCCTCTGAGATCCAGGTCAAGAAGGGCGAGACCGTTCGCTTTGTTGTGAAGAATGTGGGAAAGGTCCGTCACGAACTGAGTCTGGGGACAGAAAAAGAACTGTTGGAGCACCTGGAGCAGATGAAAAAGAACCCCGGCATGGAACATGACGAACCCAGCAAGATCACGCTGGATGCGGGCAAGCAAGGTGAAATCGTTTGGCAGTTCACGAAGGCCGGAACAGTCAACTTTGCTTGTTTGATGCCGGGCCACTTTGAGGCCGGCATGAAGGGGCAAGTGAAGGTCGGAGCCAAGTAAACGGCACGCATGTGTCGAGAAGCAATTCGTTTTCAACCCACAAAGGATCATTCCACATGACACGTATCAAACACGCACTCGTCGCTGCGGCAGCAGCTATGGCAACGCTCATCGGCGTGCCCGGTATTGCCAATGCGCAAATGGATCACAACAAAATGGATGCAACACAAATGGCATCCATGACCGATGGAGAAATCCGCAAAGTCGACAAGGAAGCCGGCAAGGTCACCATTAAGCATGGAGAGATCAAGAACCTGGACATGCCGGGAATGACCATGATCTTCACCGCCAAGGAAAAATCGTTGCTGGACAAGGTGCAAGCTGGCGACAAGGTCAAATTCGCAGTCATCAACGACGGCGGAAAAATGGTGGTCACGGACATCCTGACCGTCAAATAGAAGCACCAATGCGCAAGTGAGGCTTGCAGGAATTTTCCGGAAATAACAGGGCGCCGCAACGGCGCCTTGTTATTTGTCAAAGCGGGATTGGTGCTTTGTCGTCAAACTACAAAGGAGAAAACCATGAGCACTCAATTGAAGACCCAACTGCAACGCCGAATGCTGCTCGCATCCGTCTTGATACTGGCTTTGCCATGCGCACATGCAGCCAGCCACGGCACATCCGTCGAGGTCTGGAAAGACCCTAACTGTGGGTGCTGTAAAGACTGGGTCGCTCATCTGGAGAAGTCTGGCTTCAAAGTGAAGGTCAACCAAACCGGCAACGATGTGGTCCGCGAAAGGTTGGGCATGCCCAGGAAGTTGGGTTCCTGCCACACTGCCGTGGTCGGTGGTTATGTCATTGAGGGGCATGTGCCAGCGAATGACATCAAACGGCTGCTGAAAGAGAAGCCTGCCGCAATCGGTTTATCTGTGCCAGGTATGCCAGTGGGCTCACCCGGTATGGACGGATCGATATACGCCGGACGCAAAGATCCCTATGACGTTCTGCTGGTGTCCAAGGATGGCAGCTCCCGCGTCTATCAGGGCTATCGCTGAGTAATAAGTTCTGGGCTCATAGTGGCCTTGGTGGGTTTTCAGGGGGAAAGAAGCATGGACCATTCGACGCACATCGGACACCACGGTACTGATCATCAACAAGCGGGAGCTTCCAACGAGATGAATCCGCTCAAAGACCCCGTGTGTGGGATGAAGGTCACTGCCCAATCGCCTCAACACTCCGAGCACATGGGACACAACTTCTTCTTTTGCGGACCCAAGTGCAAGGTGAAGTTCGACGCCAATCCCATGCAATACATGGGAGGGTTTCAAGAAAAGGCGGCCTCACAGCCTGCTGCGGCGGGAACGGTCTACACCTGCCCCATGCACCCGGAGATACGGCAGGACCACCCCGGAAGTTGCCCCAAGTGCGGAATGGCATTGGAGCCGGTCATGCCCTCGCTGGACAACGAAGAGAACCCGGAATTGTTGGACTTTGAACACCGCTTCTGGTGGACGCTGCCACTCACCGCTGTAGTTTTCGTGCTGGCCATGTTTGGACACCGGCTGCAGTGGATGGACATGGCAGTACAGAGCTGGGTGGAGTTCGCACTGGCTACCCCCATCGTGCTGTGGGCGGGGTGGCCATTCTTTGTTCGTGCGGCGCAATCCTTTGTCAATCGCAGTCCCAATATGTGGACGCTCATCGGCCTTGGCACGGGGGCGGCCTATCTCTACAGCGTGGTGGCCACCCTCGCTCCGGGCGTTTTTCCTGATTCCTTTGTCTCGATGGGGCGGGTTGCTGTGTACTTTGAGGCTGCAGCAGTCATCATTTCATTGACCCTGTTGGGCCAGATGCTGGAGCTCAAGGCCCGCTCCCAGCCCTCCGCAGCGATCA